>CAYWSC010000349.1:0-2437 GCA_964460695.1 Hadarchaeota archaeon (SeqCode) | reverse complement strand
TCCGATCGGGTTCTCCTCCTCGATTTCTCTCAGGCACTGAGGGCCAGTATGACGTCTCAGTCGCATCTGGTTCACAGCGCCTACCTCTTAACGATGAAGGACAGAAAGATCCAAGCCTACTATGAGGGCATAGACGACTTCTTCCCGGAGAGGGAGTGGAGGGAGCTCAGAGGAGCGGAAGGAGAGAAGCCGATACGCGACCCGAGGTCATCAGGCTCGGTCGAAGTGACGCTCGACGGAAACTCGACCCGATACGTATCCCCGGGGGAAAAGAAGCTCTACCCTGAGCTTCCTGAACTGGACGAACTTCCTCCCTACGGGGAGTTTGTCTTCAGGAATGTGAAGAAGGACCAGAGACTAACGATCATGACCTTCGTTCAGGGAAGGGCGGTTGGCTTTCCACACCAGGTGGAGATGGTAAGGGTCTATCTCGACGGCGAGCTTGGCATGGTCCTGGTCAATCCGACCTAGACTTGTCGGAAGAGGCGTGGCTTGGATCGTAGCTCCACTTCGTCCCCCACTCGGTATCCTCGAGGATGATCCCCTGCTTCCTAAGCTCCTCCCTTATTGAATCGGCTCTCCGAAAGTCCTTCTGCGCCCTGGCACGCTCCCGCTCCTTCACCAGTTCGGCCTGCTCGGGGGTGAGGCTTGGAGGCGTTGGGAAGTGTAGACCAAGGACACTAGCCATCTCCTCGAAGGCCTCCTTGGCTTTCTGAAGGACCGATCTGTTTCGCGCGTCTAGGAGGTACTTGTTGACCGCCTTCGCCAAGTTGTGAAAGGCACCCACGGCAAGGGGATTGTTGAAGTCGTCGTCCATAGCCTCTCTGAACTCCTTGATAGACCTCTCGATCTGCTCCAGCAGCTCGCTGTCCGAGGGATGGGTATCGTCCCGGGAGGTAGCAAGACCGAACAACAAGTTCTCGTAGGCATTTCTGAGGCGATCGTAGTTGCTCTTCGCATTCTCGGCGAACTGGTCAGTGTAGTTCAGCGTCTTTCTGTAGTGGGTGGAGACGAACATGTACCGCACGACCTCGGGTGAATACTTCTCGAGGAGGTCTTGGAGAGTGATGATATTTCCCAGCGACTTGCTCATCTTCTCCCCATTCACCATTAGGTGCTTTATGTGGACCCAGTATCGGACGAAGGTCTTCCCGGTGAAGGACTCTGACTGGGCTATCTCGTTTTCGTGGTGGGGAAATATCAAGTCCTCTCCGCCCGTGTGTATGTCTATCGTGGGCCCCAGGTACTTGAGGGCTAGCGCCGAACACTCTATGTGCCAGCCAGGTCTGACCTTGCCCCATTTAGATTCGAAGAATATCCCCCTAGAAACCTCTTCCTCTGTCGACTTCTTGAGCAATGCGAAGTCCTGGGGGCTGTCTTTGTCGTACTCGTCCTGGTCCACTCTTGCCCCGGGCGTTATCTTACCGAGGTCGATTCCAGAGAGCTTGCCGTACTCTTGGAACTTGGAGACGTCGAAATAGACGCTTCCACCCCTCTCGTAGGCCAGCCCCTTGGACTCTAGGTCCTCGACCATCTTGAGCATGTAGTCGACGTTCTCGGTTGCCCTGGGATAGTGGTGGGCGGGAAGGACATTTAGCGTTCTGAGGCCCTCGAAGAAGGCCTTCTCGTACCGCCGGGTGTAGTCCCCGAGTGGAACTCCCTCCTCGGCAGACCTTCGTATGGTCTTGTCGTCGATATCCGTGATGTTCATAACGTGTTTGACTTCGAAGCCAAGGTACTCGAGGTAGCGGCGTATATTGTCCGTCATTACGAAGCTTCTGTAGTTGCCCAGGTGGGGAACGTCGTAGACCGTCGGCCCGCAGCTGTACATTTTGACAATTCGTCCCTCTTGTGGCTTGAATACCTCTCTTCTTCGAGTCAATGTATTGTATATCTTGAGCATGTCTGTCCCTCCCCTCCTCCCCGAGGTTTTATATCTTCTCAAGAGGCGAAAGGTCGATGTTCGAGTTATGCGAGGACGGGGGCAGAGTTCCTCTTTGTGGCCAACAGGTCTCCTCCCGATGCGCTCAACCACCTCGTCGAGCCGCTTGACAGCCATGGAGCCATGGATACAGCCATTTCGGCCATCCGAGTGAGGGAGGGCCGGCACGCCGCGTCGGTTGGAACTAGGGGCCACTTCCGGGCGCTACGAAGGGCAAGGCGGCGGTATGGGGCAAGGCCTCCGTGTTCGAACGTAGAGTGGCGGTTCCCGGCACCTGCGGCGCTGAGTCCGGCTCACGAATCAAGTCGTCTCATCCTGTGCCGGCGCCTCTCTTCGAGGATTCCCATACCCGGTTTCTAGCCATGGCGCGGCGTCGTCCCAATTGCCACTGTGGCGTGCATCAACATAGCCAACTAATGGCCTGCCCGCGATACCTAGGAGGGCCTTGGGACATAATTCATTTGGTTTTGGGTTTGTGGTTGTCGAGGGGTGTTT
>CAYWSC010000348.1:0-2440 GCA_964460695.1 Hadarchaeota archaeon (SeqCode) | reverse complement strand
GCGGGGATGGGGCGGTACTTCAGGTAGACCACTCCGTCTAGGTCTAGGAGGAATCCGTCAAGATCCTGCAGGGGCTCTATCAGCACCATGGTTTCTACCCATTTATGGGTTAATTCCTCTGGCGGCAAGGGTGCCTCGTCGAGTTTATATTTATATTCGGCTCGTTTCTGGTATCGTTTGATGCTTGCCCGTGCCGTGCGGGAGTTGGCTCATGGAAGGCCCGTCCTTTTATATGATATGGATGGCAGGGAGCAGGAGACCGACATGGTGATAGGCGCCCAGTTCGCCTCCCCCGAGGCTGTTGCAACCCTCAGGACGGAGGCGGGTGGCCTGATCTGCGTCGCCATACCTAGCTGGGCCGCCGAGAGGCTCGGGCTTCCATTCCTCTCCGAGATACTTAAGAGCTGCGACTCGCCGACGGTGAGGAAGCTCTGCTCAGGGGAGATTCCGTACGGCGACCTCCCAGCATTCTCGCTGACGGTCAACCACAGGGAGACCTACACGGGGATAACTGATAGGGACAGAAGCAGGACGATAACCGAGCTGGCCAGGCTGGTCGACGAGATGAGCCGAGACCCCTCCGGGGACTGGGGATCCGTCTTTGCGAACCGGTTCCGCTCGCCCGGTCACGTCCACATCCTCATAGCCTCGCCGCTGGAGAGGCGCAGGGGCCACACCGAGCTCTCCCTCAGGCTCGCCGAGATGGCGGGCATAACGCCTGCAACGGTAGTCTGCGAGATGCTTGACTCGAAGAGCCACGCCGCGCTCTCCAGGGAGCAGGCAGAGATCTATGCGAAGAGACACGGCCTTGTGCTGGTCGACGGGGAGGATGTAGTCTCGGGGGCAGTCTAGATGGCCGAGATAGGGATAGCCGACACGACGTTTGCACGGATAGACATGGCCAAGTTCGTCATCGAGGAGTTCAAGGAGTCGGGCCGACCGGTCAAGATCAGGCGGTACACGGTTCCCGGGATAAAGGACCTCCCAGCGGCCGCTAAGAGGCTCCTCGACTCCGGCTGCGACCTAGTCATGGCCCTCGGAATGCCTGGTGGAGCCGAGATAGACAGGGAGTGCGCCAACCAGGCCTCGATAGGCCTGATAATCCTCCAGGTCCTCACTGGCAAACACGTGATAGAGGTCTTCGTCCACGAGACCGAGGCCCAAGACGAGAAGAAGCTCTACGAGATTGCCGAGGACAGGGCCAGGAAGCACGCCAAGAACGCCCTCAGGCTCATATTCGATCCCGAGTCCCTAACCAGGATGGCCGGCATGGGACTCAGACAGGGATCCCCAGACGCCGGCCCCATCAAACCTTAGGAGGTGAGCTGTTTGAAAGAGGTGAAACTGGGAATAGTGGTGTCCGAGTTCAACTACGACATCACGTCTCTGATGCTCCAGAGGGCCCTGGAGCACGCCATCTTCCTCGGCGCGGAGGTGACCCACGTCTTCAAGGTTCCGGGTGCCTTCGACATGCCACTGGCGATAAAGGCCCTCTTGGAGAGGCAGGACGTCGACGCCGTTGCCACCCTGGGAATGGTGATAGAGGGCGAGACCGAGCATGACAGGGTGGTGGCGTCCCAGGTGAGCAGGAAGATAACGGACCTGTCCCTCGAGTTTGGCAAGCCCGTCGCCCTAGGCGTCGCAGGCCCGAGGATGACGAGGGCCCAGGCGGCGGCCAGGATAGACGAGTACGCCAAGAGGTCGGTAGAGGCAGCGGTCAAGATGTGCAGGAGGATGAGGGAGGCCTCGGGCGCAAGAACCGGATCGGGTCCCCGCGTGATCGAATGAGCCCCCCAACCCTCCTCCTAGAGGGGCTGGTGCTCCAAGGCCCGGACCTGGAGCCTGTATCCGGAAGGGTCTACGTCGAGGGGAGCAGGATCGCCGGGATCGAGGCCCGCCGCCCCAGAAGGGAAGGGCTTCTCATAATGCCCGGCCTCATCAACGCCCACACCCACGTCGCCGACTGCGCCTTCAAGGACGCGGGGATTGGGCTGCCTCTTCGCCAGCTCGTCTCCAGCCCCGACGGCCTGAAGCACAGGCTCCTAGAGAACTTGACCGAAGAGCAGCTTGCATCGGCCATCTCTATTGCCGAGGCCGAGATGATCCGCTCGGGTACAACCTGCTTCTGCGACTTCAGGGAGCAGGGAGTAAGGGGAGTCAGGGCCTTGAGAAGCTCGGTGAGAAGCATCCGGGCGCTGGCGATGGGCCGTCCAACCGGCCTAGGCGAGTTGGAGAGGGAGCTTGAAGAGCTGGTCTCGGTCGCAGATGGAATCGGCCTGGAATCGGTCTCCAAGTACGATGATGAGTCCCTCGAGACGGTGCGGAGAATCGCCTCCGACAAGCTCGTATCGGTCCACGCCCTCGAGGCGAAGAGAAGGGAGGGCGAGGTTGAGAAGGCCCTCGACACCCTGGGAGCCGACTTCTTGGTCCACATGACCCA
>CAYWSC010000347.1:0-2441 GCA_964460695.1 Hadarchaeota archaeon (SeqCode) | reverse complement strand
AAAAAGAAGATGCATCCCGCGGCCATAGCTAGTAGAATGCCAGGGCCCAGAAGCGGCGGCGGGCACAGAATGTGAAGATACCCTGTTCGGTCCGAACCCGATCCTGGCCTTGGCGTATGCATCCACAGCTTGGGCAGCGCCGATAGCGGTAGGGCGGAGGACGCGATGGATGCTCCTGCCAGAAGGACGGTCAGATCGACAAGAAGCCGACTGTCACCTCGCTTGGGTAGCAGGTGAAACATCGTTGGCCACCTGGTTGCTGCGAGGGGCAGGAACGATGCCGAATGGAGGCATATCGATGCCGACGAGACGACCACCGCAGCGAGCCTAACGTTGAGACGGCGGGCAGACGGCGGGCAGACGGCGGGCAAACAGCCTCATCGGTGCAAAGAGGGACAGAACGGACGCTGCGGCGGGGAGGAACCAGATCAACCAGGCTTCTTCTCTCGTCCACCAGCCTCCCCAGGGAAGAAGGCTGACAATGAGCGAGATATTTATGGAGCCGGGCCGGCCCGGCGGGCATGGCGACCGCCCGATCCCCACCCCGGACATCCCGTCTCTCAAGCCCTAAACCCGCAATGGATCTCGCGAGGAAGACGTATTTCGACCGGGACGTAGCCACTTTTTCCTACGACCCGGGGAGGCTCGGAGTCAAGCCGTCGGGAGGCCGGTTGTACATAGTTGACATCTACGGCCAGGTGGCCCTCGAGCTGGATCTCCCAGGACAGCCTGTTCAGAGAAAGGGTGACGCGGCTCTTTCGATCCCCCTCGAGAAGCTGGTGCCTGGAAGATACTTCCTTGTCGCAGAATCAGGCCCGCACACAAGGGCGCAGACCCTGGGCGAATTCCACGTGCTTATCGACGCGCGGGACGACCGCCTCAGCTCCAAGACATACATCCACTCGCCCCTCCCGCTGTCGAACCACCTGGGCGACATCGACCGGGCACTTGACTCCTACAGGGCGGGGCACTACAACTCGCTGATGCGGACAAGCTGGGCCAGGGAGACGTCGACCGCCCAGATAGACGACGACTACAGGCTGCTGCCACACCACCTCCTCCACGCCGATCACCTCGGCTTGAAGGAGATGACCGCCGACATAGAGTTCCCCACTGTGGGCGCTCCGCCAGAAGGCAGGAATCCACGCGTCGCAAGGAAGGGGACCATGGAGTACGCGGTAACCGAGGAGGGGGTCGCCCAGAGAGAGGTCGCCGAGGAGGGCCTGAGCGAGGAGGAGTTCCAGCGCCTCCAGGAGGAGTACAGAAAGGCGGTTAACTGGCAGGGAGGCGTCGGGGGCGTCTGCCCGCTGGACGACGTATTGCTTGAGAGACGGGAGAAGGTCTACCATGACATCCTAGAGAACTACTGGGACAAGCCGGGGATGGGAAAAGTCATCATAGCCCACAAGCCAGGGACCCAGAGATTTCCCTCCTGTCTCTGCGACCAGTGCCAGAAGCTCTACCTTGAATTTCGCAGGGAGATAGGGTACACGCCGTCGATGATGGGCAAGGGCGACTGGTCAGAGGTGAGGCTTCCATCCCCGGAGGCCTTCCAGGTCGACGCCGAGAAGGTCCAGAGTTTTCTGGACAGACTCGGCATAACGCAGGAGGACGTCGACTCGTCGGGAGAGGTCCTCTGGGTGGGGGTTCGCGGAGAGCTGGGAAAGCTCACGGCCTACGCCCAGGACTACAGACAGATCATGGAGGCAGGATTGGAAATCACTCCACGGGAGTGGGTCGCCCTCAACAGGTTCGCCGAATACCAGCTGGTCGAGGAGCTCAGCAGGCTGAAGCAGAGGATACTGAGGAAGCGACCGGGCTTCAAGTGGAGCGTCGAGATGGCCCACCCAAGCGTGGAGCTTGGAAGCAATCTGGCAATGATGCCGGGGAATGCTTGGAACCTGGCCCGCGTTGTCGATCACCTCAGCATAAGCGCCGGGATATGCGGGCCGGGCCTATGGTACGACGGGTACTTCAACTGCTATTGTGCGGAAATACTCTCCGCCGCTCTCGGATACTCCGGCCCGTTCAGCCTCACCCTGCATCAGGGCGAGCTCGGCGCCCTGGGGATCAGGATAAGGAGTGGACAGTTCTACGACCTGTGCCCCGAACAGTTCAAGGAGTGGGTCGCCTCGTGTATAGCCCATGGAGCCGAGGGCGTGGCGATGGACAACTGCAGCACGCCCGAGCAGGTATGGATGTACGATGGCTCGTGCCCGTCGGGCCGCGGAGAGGTAGGATCCGCCTTCGAGCTCCTCGAGTCTGTCAATCGTGCTGCAGGGCCGGCTCTCAGGCGCTCGTACGGGGAGAGGTCACCCATACGCATACTGTACTCCTACTCCAGGCTCCTGCGATATGCCTCCAGCGACACCTTCCAGGGATTCAAGTTCCTCCACAGAGGTCTTGGAGGAGGGGGAGTGGGATTCATCCACGAGGAGCAG
>CAYWSC010000346.1:0-2443 GCA_964460695.1 Hadarchaeota archaeon (SeqCode) | reverse complement strand
GCGGCCAAGGTCCTCGTTGTCGAGCCCATCCCATTGAGGAGAGAGCTGGCCGAGAAGCTCGGCGCCCATAGAACCATCGACCCCTCCTCAGAGGACGTGAAAAAGGCAGTACTCGACGAGACCGACGGCAATGGGCCCGAAGTGGTCTTCGAGGCCGTGGGTTCGGCGGAGACGATTTCGCTGGCCCTGGAGCTGGCCGGCAGGGGGGCTAGGGTGAACCTCTTCGGCGTCGCCCCGGAGACCGAGACGGTTTCGGTGAAGCCCTTCATGCTGTACGACAAGGAGCTGAAGATAAGCGCATCCTACAGAAATCCCTTCACCTTCGACAGGGCAATTCAACTCCTGTCTCAGAGGAGGATCGACATCAAGAGCCTGATCACCCATAGGTTCCCCCTCTCCAAGATACAGGAGGCATTCAACCTCTTTCACGAGAGGAAGGGCGAAGCAGTCAAGATACTGATAAAGCCGTAGGCAAGTTCGGCGTAAGTTCAGCTTGGAAAAAGGTTTATTGCATCAGGGCAGTTGGAGCTATCCTTGTCGATCCACTGGGCAATCCTGCTAAGCGCCATCTACGTCGGGTTCAACATAGGGGCCAACGACGCGGCGAACTGTATCGGAGGCTGTGTTGGCGGAGGGGCACTGCCGTTCAGGAGGGCGGTGGTGCTTGGAGCGGCATCCGCCTTCGCTGGTGGCCTCCTAGGGGGCAGAGTTTCGGAGACCATCTCCAGCAGGATTCTCTCTACCGCCCAGTTCGAGCCATCCCTCGCGGTGACGGTCCTCGTAGTATCGGGGATTCTGGTCACTCTGTCGACGATAGCGGGCATACCCGTCTCGACCTCGAACACAATCGTCATGGCCCTCGTCGGCGTCGGCCTTGCCCTCGGAATAGGGATACACTCTGGAAACGTGGGGCTGATAGTACTAGCATGGTCGGTTCTTCCCTTTGTCATGATAGCCCTCTCGAACACGATTCTAAGAGGCCTAATGGTCCTCCTGAGAAGAGTGGGCTCCCTGGTTCAGCTAGAGATCATATTCAAGTACATGCTCATCGGGAGCGCCGCCTATGCCTCTTTTGCACTGGGAGCCAGCCACTCCGGCCTGGTAGGAGGGATGCTCCAGGGGACAAGGATCGCCGGGCCATTCGCCGCCACGGTGATAGGGTCGGTCTCGATAGCCGCAGGGATTCTCCTAATGAGCGGACGGGTAGTCAGAACGGTTGGTTCAGGAATCACCGACCTCAGCCCGACTTCCGCGTTCGGCATGCAGGTATCGTCGGCAGTTGGGCTGACGGTTTGCTCGGCCATAGGTCTGCCCGTGTCCAGCTCCCAGGCCATCGTCTCGTCGGCTGTGGGCATAGGGCTATCACGAAGAGGTGCAGGCGTGAACAAAAAGCAGCTTGAGAAGATAGTCGCCTTCTGGATCCTCGTTCCGTCTGCGGCCATGATCCTAGCCTTCGTGTCGGCGCTCATGCTAATCACATAGGGTTCTGACCAGAAAGATTCTTCACAAGGTACGAAAAGGAGAGGGAGGTAAGAAGGATATGGTAGGAGGCAAGGAGAAACAGGCCGTTGAAGGCATCCTCAAACACATGGAGCTGGTCCACAACTGTTGCCAGCGCCTTGCAACCACGTTCTCTGCGTACCTAGAGGACAGGGAGCTCTTCAAGAAGAGCGTCGCCGAGATGAGGGAGGTAGAGACAGAGGCAGACGAGGCGAGGAGGCATGTAGAGCTCGTCATATACTCCGGCGCCTTTCTACCGATACACAGGGAGGACTACCTCGACCTCGCAGAGCTTATCGACAAGGTGGCCGACGACGCCGTCTCGGCGATGAATGTACTATCCATCACAGGCGTTCATATCCCAGACGAGATCTCGGAGAGAATTGAGGGTCTCATATCGAAGACGATCGACTCTGTCGCAGCACTGCAAAGATGCATCCTCACGTCCTTCGAAGACCGGAGAAAGGCAGGCCCGCTGGCCAGGAAGGTCGAGGAGCTGGAAGAGCAGATCGATGGGGAAGAGTTCGACATACGATCCTCGATATTCTCCATGGACATCGACGGATACGACAAGATCATTCTGAACGACTTCGTCGAGAAGATCGGCAACGTCTCCGACTCAGCGGAGGACGTTACAGACAGAATTGTGATCATGATGAGCAAGCGCGAGTAGCAAGAATGACCGCGCCTCGGTTTTCCAGCGGCCATGCAGGCTCCTCCAAGCGAAATGCACTGGCAAACATGAAAACTTTAAAGGAGGAGGCAGGCTAGCCCCATGCAGAAAAACCCCGGTGAGGCGGATCATGGGACTGACCTCTTTCGTCCTGGAGCTCGGGCAGGTCGTCGAGAAGAACATGAAAGACCGGGCGGTGGTGGCGTCCTTGGTCATAGTCTCCGCCCTCTTCCACGTGGTCTGCTTCATCCTTCTCGTCATACTGATGGT
>CAYWSC010000345.1:0-2451 GCA_964460695.1 Hadarchaeota archaeon (SeqCode) | reverse complement strand
TCGAGCTCTAGGACACCAAGCTCCAGCCAGGTGATGCTGCTCTCGACACCATTCCTCGACGCCCTGGACCTGGCGAGACGCAGCATATCCCTAGAAATGTCCATTGCAACGACCTCTGCGCCTCTCTTGGCACAGAGGATGGCAAGCGTTCCGGTTCCGGATCCTAGATCGAGAACCCTATATCCGGGGCGGATCATCTCGGTGGCTATCATCTCTTTTATGACTCTGTCCTTTCCAAGTGTGAGTATCTCCATTCCGGCATCGTATCTCGAGGGCGAGGACTCCAGCAGCTTCATGAGGACGTATGCGCACACGGTGAGCCCTAGAGACGCTAGGAAATAAAGTTTTGGAGCGGTCCTCGCCGCGCCGAGCTTTCATCGATCTGCCGGTCTCGGGTTAGGAGAGGGGAACTCAGGAAACGTTAATAACTCGACACCCGTCTCCGGCCCAGAGGTAGCGGTTCGCATGAGCGCTGCTGGGAACAAGGACGGTCCAAACCTCCTGGAGGATATCTTTCCTCACAGTCTTCCGCCTCGTATAATCTTCACCGGTAAGATATACGAGGAGATAGACGGAGAGGTGGTCGAGTTCGACCCGAAGGAGGCTCTTGAGAGAGACCTCCACATAACGGACACCACCTTCAGGGACGGCCAGCAGGCTAGACCTCCCTACACTGTGGAGCAGATAGTTGACCTATTCAAGCTTCTCTCCCGCCTGAGCGGCCCCAACGGGGTCGTGAGGATGTCCGAGTTCTTCGTCTACAGCAAGAAGGACAGGGAGGCTGTCCAGGCCGTTAGGGAGCTCGGGCTCGAGTACCCAAGGGTGACAGGCTGGATAAGGGCGAACAAGGCCGACCTCGGCTGGGTTAGAAAGATGGAGCTGGAGGAAACCGGGATCCTCACCTCCTGCTCCGACTACCACATCTACTACAAGCTAGGAATGGACCGCAAGAGGGCCATGGAGGAGTACCTAGACGTGGTCAGGGAGGCGATAGACTCCGGGATCCGTCCCCGCTGCCACCTCGAGGACGTGACCCGGGCCGACATAGACGGGTTCGTCATACCCTTCGTGAGAAAGCTCGCCGAGATCTCCGAGGACCTGCCGGAGGAGCTGAAGGTCAAGGTCAGGCTGTGTGACACCATGGGGTTCGGCCTTACCTACCCCGGAGTGGCCCTGCCCCGAAGCATACCCAAGCTCATCTACAAGATAGTCCACGAGGGCGGCATACCGCCCGAGAGGCTGGAGTGGCACGGCCACAACGACTTCCACAAGGTTCACATCAACGCAGTCTCAAGCTGGCTCTACGGGTGCAACGCGGTCAACGCTACGCTTCTAGGCTTCGGGGAGAGGACGGGGAACCCTCCCCTAGAGGCCGCCGTAATAGAGTACATAAGCCTGATGGGCGACAAGCGCGGCATAGACACGACGGCCATCACGGACATCGCCGAGTACTACGACAAGGTTCTCGGGACGCCCGCACCGCCCAACTACCCGTTCGTCGGCAGCAACTTCAACACCACCTCCGCCGGGATTCACGCACAGGGCCTCGCAGCTGAGGAGAGGGTCTACACCATATTCGACACCAGATCGCTTCTCAAGAGGCCGCCGGCCGTCTCGATAACCGACAAGAGTGGTACGGACGGCGTCTACTACTGGGTTAACGAGTTCCTGGGCCTGAAGGGCGATCAGAGGATAAAGAAGACGAAGCTGGTGAAGATCATGCGCTGGGTGAAGGATCAGTACGACGTACATGGACGTACGACTGCGGTATCGCCCGGGGAGATGGAGGAACTGGTTAGGAAGTATCTTCCGGAGTATTACGAGAAGAGATCTCGGGCATCCCCCGATTGAGGTTGCACAACCCCTCTCAGAAGGTACTGGACTATACCCACGAGTCCGAGCTTGCGCTGAAGGCCAGAAATGTACATGAAAGATTTAAAAGCGACACTGATGTTCGCCAGGTGACAGAGCGGGGTTGAAAGGTGACTGCGGGGTCTGGCTTTTGGCGAAACGGTCTTCTCGCGGGAGGAACCCCAGCGAAAAGTCGGCTTGGTTAGGTTTCCCCTCGCCCTCAGCCCAGTGGACGTCTTCCTCGCCGCCGCGGCGGCAAGCGAGCATGCCTTCATCCTTGAATCGATGACGGGCACCGGAGAGCTAGGCCGGTACTCCTTCGTCGGCTTCAGGCCCAGCCTGCTCGTGTCGGCAAAAAATGGAATGATGGAGATAAAGGACGCCGACGGAGGCAGGATAACGCTTGAGGTTGACGACCCGCTACGCATGGTGAAGGCTATACTCGGCGAGAGGAGAGCCCAGGGACCCTTCCGGTTCATAGGCGGCGCCGTGGGCTACATCTCGTACGATTCGATCCGCTTCTGGGAGACAGTCCCCTCGATCGCGACAGACGATCTGGGATTTCCCGACCTAGAGATGGGCATCTACGGTGACTGTGTG
>CAYWSC010000344.1:0-2470 GCA_964460695.1 Hadarchaeota archaeon (SeqCode) | reverse complement strand
TCAAGCTCCTTGGTGTCGCTCTTCGAATGGTCCCACCTGAAGAGCAGGACACTGATTATCTTGAACCCGATCTTGTCGAGGGCTGGAACGGCGATATAGTTTGTAACTATGCCCCCTTTCTCAAGGCGGTCTATGATCTTCCCGACCCCGGGGCCGGTCAAGCCCGTCTCGTTGCCAATGTCCTCCAGCGTCCTACGTGCATCTCGACACAAGGCGCGAAGTACCTTTATCTCGTTTCTCTTTATCGCCATGAGATTTCCCCGAACGTGCTTCAGACGAAGAAGAGCTATTACGAAATAAGATTGCGAATTTCGTTAATAAATATTTCTGATGGCCCTCTGCAGTATCTTGAAAAAACGGTATAGAACCTACCAGAACCTGGGAAACTCTGTTCCCTGTCTGTAGTACTCCCTGAAGAGGACACCAATCGTCCTTGCAAAGGATCTTCCCTGGAACTCTACTGCAGAGACAAAGGTGTCACCAGGCCCGACGAGCTCGATTCCAGACCACTGTCCATCGATCACCGCGAAGGAGAAGGGAATGTCGCAGACCCTGGTATGCCTACGAATGACCTCAGCCTGCCTCAACACCTCCTTCCTTATGAAGCTGAGAAGCTCCAGGGCCAAGGCTCCCAGGTGCAGTTTCCCTGACTTGTATATGACCTCGACGAGAACGTTCCTATCGACGGCGTCAAAGATGCTCTTGGCCACAGTGGGGTCTATGTATCTGGTCGCGATCTTGATCCTGCGGTCCGCCCGGTCGATCGCCCTAGTCAGGGTCTTCACCATCTCCGGGTAGGTGGCAATAATCCTAGACTCCCCCGAGGGAATTGAGCTGTCGGTCGAGAGGAGGCTTTGTAATCGGTCGTGAAGGGTGAGAACAGCCCTTCCCTTGGAGGTGGCGACATACCTCCTCAGCCCCACCCTCTCGACGAGGCCAAGTTCTCTCAGCTCGGCTAGGCGGGAGTAGTAGACCTTCTGGCTCAGTCCCAGACGCCTGATAGATTCCTTTCCGCTTATCAAACCGTCCGAGGACAGGCCAAGTATCTGCAGAGCCCCGTCTCTGGAGAGGACTGCGAGCAGGGACGCCAGCGGCGCGTCCTGGGACATGCAGTAAGTCAGGGAGAATTCCAATAAATTCCTTTCGAACCAAGGTACGCAAAACGCTCTAACGAGCGACAACACTCTTAAAGTGGCTCCGACCCTACGGCTGCGTGGGCCTAGACAAGAAGGTAGAACGGAGGCTCTCATTCTACAGCTTGAGATACCTCTTCATACTTATCCCTGTTCTGGCCGTCCTGATAATTCTGCTAATCGCATCCCTCATATAGCCCGGCATCATACAGCCCTTGTAACGGAGACCTCCCTGTAGAGGGCCCTCCTGACCATCAAAGTCCAGAGGATGAAACCAGCCACTAGGAGCGCTCCTGTGGTCACCGTCCACTCTATGGTGTAGACCCACATCAGCGCCTTGTTCTTGAGCTTGACTGCAGAGGCCTCCAGCCTCTTGAGGCGGTCGATCGCCTCTTTCATCGCCGAATAGGATGAATCGAACTGCTGCGTCAGGTATAGGTCGGAGGCAGTGTCTCTCTGATCGTCGATCTGCGAAAGCCGCACGTACTGCTTTGATGGATTGGCCCCGAACTTCTCGGCGAAATCCAGAAGGCCAGCTAGAATGGACTTCTCTATCCGGTAGTCGTAGAACAGCTTCCTCAGCTCGTGGATCTTCATCGCATCCTCGGGCAGCTTCCTACCCGTGCTGAACCAGACTACGTTGACAACTATGTCAAGGGCATACGGATTTGCATTAGGATTCCCCGGCTGGGACCAGAAGCGGTCGTAAACCATGTCCCTGAAGGTGAATGTTATGGACCTGTTCCAGTGCCAGTAGAAGACGTGGGCGATCTGACCGGGTATCGGGTATCCTATTCCAGCGTTGTTCTTGGTGTAAGAGAGGATGACTGATCCCTGCTTCGGCACAGTGTTGAGCCCGCCGTAGTTCTGGAACAGAGGCTCGATCATCTTCTTGTAGGGGCTCATAATGGGGGGAAGTCCCGGATCGTCCCTTATGATCAGCGGTCCGGGCCTACCCTCTAGGTTCTGGGCGTCTGCTATCACTGCGGCGACGTCGTTTGGAAACGCCTTGGAGATTATGCTGTCCCTCCACGGTTCGTGGAACCAGGGATGAACGCTCATGATGCTCCTGGTGTTGACACCGCCCTTCTGCTGGGTCGTCAGGGCGTCATAGATCCACTGCTGCTGCTTCGGGGTGAGGAAGCTCATGTCCACCTGGGCCAAGAAGAAGAACTCATACTGGGACAGCTCCTCGTAAGTCCTGGGGAAGTAGATCCTCATGTACCTCTTGATGTCCCCGGGAGTGACCTGTCCCCACGCCCGGGTCGGGATGATCGTCGGATCTGTCGAGGGCTCCGTGGTAAACCACATGGTCAGGATAGGCATTCCTTCCGCCT
>CAYWSC010000343.1:0-2474 GCA_964460695.1 Hadarchaeota archaeon (SeqCode) | reverse complement strand
GCGTTTAGCATGGAGGTCTTTCCCGACGCGGTTGCGCCGGAGACTAAGAGGGACCCTGTGTACTTGTGCTGGAGGGCCATCCAGATAAGGGCCAGAATGGTGGGAGAGCACGTATTCCACTCAGCCATATGGACGGGTGTAAGAGGCTCCTCCCTGAACCGCCTGATGGTGAAGGTCCCGCCGTGCATAGTCACTTCGGAGCCGAAGGTGGCGTTGACCCTGCTTCCGTCCGGAAGCCTACCGTCTAGGACGGGCTCTGCAACTGAGATGTCCATCTCGCACTTCTGCGCGATCCTGAGGATCGCATCGTCAAGCTCCTTGGAGGTCTCGTAGACGACGCTAGTTCTGAGAGATCCGTGTCTGTTGTGGTAGACGTAGATTGGTATGCCGACGCCGTCGCAGCTGATGTCCTCTATCGCCGGGTCGTGGAAGAACGGCTCGATCTTCCCAAGTCCCAGCATGTCTCGCTTCAGGTAGTACGCGAACTTGTCCCGCGTCTCCTTCTCGGTGGAGATTCGAAGCTCGTCGAGGATCTCCTGTATCTTCTCGTCGAAGTATTCCTCGGCCTTTCCCATCTCGCTCAGCGAGTAGAAGTCGGACTCGATCTCTTCTTGGACGATGGTCTTTATCTTGCCAAGTATCTCTTTCTCGCGATCATCCAGCTCGGGCTCGATCACCCAGTAGACTGCCTCCTTCGCCTGGTCATCCCAGTCTATGACGGCCTTTGAGAAGGGACTTTGGAGCCAATACTCCTTATGGATCCCAGGAAGCGTGCTGTCCTTCCACTGCTTGGGAATGGAGAGAAACTCCTCGGGTATCTCCGTCTCGAGGTGCGCACCGGTCACCGTCTCTGCAGAGAGGAACTTGAGTGGTCCCTGCTCGGCTATGGTCATCCCTACGTTCTTCCTGACCGAAGACTCGTCGAGAGTTTCAACCCTCAGATCCTCGTCGGCGAACCTGGCAAACTCGTGGGTCGGCATGGCCGCGAGGTCGAGCAAGGACTTGGCCTTCTCGTCTTCTGCCTTGGCCTGCTGCCTCGCCAGCTGCTCGAGGGCCCTCTGGCCGTCGCTTTTCATCTCAAGCCTTCTTCTAGCTGCAGGTGGGACGTACCTGAGGAAAGCCTTCTTTTGGAGGTCCTCCTCGCTTCCCGAGACGGGAAGCGTCCCAAGGGCCTTTCGCATCTTCTTGAGAAACCTCAGATTGACCTTTTTGGATCTACCTCTATCCATTCACGTCCGCCTCCGGGATCCTCCTATGCATGGGTGTCGACCTTCCGTCTAGCCTTCTTCCTCGCTAACCAGCTCAGCTGGGCCGAGAATGTCCTCTGGCGCCTCCTCAGCCAGCGCGGCGCCGAACTTCGGCATCCGGGCTGGAAGGCTGTCCAGAAGCGAGACAACCTCATCGAGCTTGGCGCTGACCTGCTTCAGTCCCTCGCCAACCTCGGATCTCAGCTGCTTTATCTCCTGCAGTATCTCCTTCGCTGAGGTCTTCTCCTCTTCTTCCTCTTCCTCCTCAACGGTGGAGACCTGCTCGAAGACAGCAATGAGGTTGTCTATCTTCTCCACCAGCAGCTGAACCTCGCGGCTCATCTCTTCGCTCATCGCTTCACTCCTCCTTCCTTTCGTTTCGCGTTTTTCATGAAGCATCCACCTTCTGTGGCTCGTTTCCTCCGTCCGTCAAGCCTTGAGCCTGAGCCTCAACGCCGATCTCTTCCCTCTCCTCGGGTCTCTCAGCCTCCTTCTCTTCTCCCTCCTCGCCCTCCGTCTGAACTGCGGATATCCTTGCGGGATGCCGGATCGTCACCGTTCTCGGAAGCTCTCCTTGGCTCCGTGCCTCGGAAACCGCCAGGGACAGCAGGTAGACGATATCGGAGATCCCGAATTTGAATCCCTGGATCAAGAAGGAGGGTGGGACCACCTGGGAGGTCTTAACCCTGTTCTGAATCATCTGGGCGACCAAGAGGTACGCGTCTCTGACAACCACTAGGTTCTTGAACTCCTGTCCGGGAACTAGGCGTGACTTGGGATGAAGGATGATGAAAGTCGTCCTGTCGGCCCTCTTTATGCCGCTCGACTTCGCCTTGCTGATATACATTGAGAGGAGATATGCGAATTCTGCCAGCGTCAACTTCTTCTTTCTAAATGGTATGAAGGGCGGTATGCTCTTCGTCGCATCTACGTGGGTTATGACAGAGTTCGAAAGGGAACCGATGTGGTGACCCTTTATCTTCTCGGCTATCCGCGTCTCGTAGTAGTAGACTCCTCCTATTCCCGCTCCGACAAAGGCCCACAGGAGGAATGGAAGGACGACCTTGACCAGCTTCTCCCCCGATTTGACAGCTACGGCTTGGGGTGCGTCGCTGTACTGATTGCCTGCTGGATCCGCGTACAAAGCTGTCGGTGAGAATGAGAACTCGCCTTTCTGCTTGACCCTGCCTTCAAGGTTCAGCTGCATCTCCGACTGGGAGGGCAGGT
>CAYWSC010000342.1:0-2499 GCA_964460695.1 Hadarchaeota archaeon (SeqCode) | reverse complement strand
AAGGATCCTTCGAGCGTCCCTTCCTATGACAGACGCAGAGTTATAAAGCCTCTCCAGTCGCCGGTCGTCACAGCCGGGGATACAAGGTCACCGAGACTCCTAGCTTGTGCGGCTGGAGGTGAGAATACTCGGTGGATGAAGTTTCGAGAAGTGTTGGCTGGCCAACGGCGCCTTTAGGCGGATTCCGACGCTCTTACCTGGAGCAGATCTCAGCCTCGCATGAGCCAGCGAAGAGGGAAGAAAGATATGTCTATCCTGGGCGGCTGTTCAGTCAATCAGGTGGACTGATAACGTGCTTCATGAGTACTACCCGCGGAGAAACGAGGTCGATCAGTGGTGCAACACCGTCCTAGAAAGGGCGGAACGTCGGACACTCAAGGTCGAGTTCTTGGACGCGCCGTCCTACTCGTTTCAGCTTGGGGTCCGGCACGTTGACGGGAACTGCTATGTCGCCTTCAAGACGCCTGGAAGGAAGACGTTTTATGGCTACTGGCAGCCAGCCCACGCGGCTCCGGCCCCCATCCTCTTTCACCTCCCGGGATACGGCGCAGAGATGAGCGCCCATCCGGAGCTGGTGGAAAAGGGCTTCAACGTGCTTCACATCAACCCTCTTGGCTACGCCACGCCGTCTGGACCCGCCCGAAACGGGGGTATGTGGCCAGTTCTGCCTGACACTGTTCGGAGTGGGGGCCAGCGCGGTTACGTAGATTGGCTCGAAGATGCCCTTGCCGCGGTCATGTGGGCACTGTCCCTTGATGTGGTCGAACCGAAAAGGTTTGGATTCTTCGGTACGAGCCAGGGCGGCGGAACGTCCCTTCTGTTGGCCAGCATAATGGCGGGTAGGGGCGTGAAGGCGGTGGCCGCTGATCTGCCGTTCCTTACAAACTTTCCGCTCATGTACAAGCTGGAAAACAGAGGAGCCTACCAGATTGCTTTCGACTCTATGAGAACGCCGGAGGGAGAGCCCGACGAGTGGAGGGCTCTCGGCTTTATCGACACCGTCTCCCACGCCCACAGGCTGAAGATGCCGACATTGCTGACGGCCGGCGGGCTCGATGACGCCTGCCCGCCATCCTCCATAGAGTCCCTCTTTGCCAAGCTACCCGGCACACGGTCGTACACCTGCATCCATGACCAAGGGCACGCATATACCGTTGCCTTCCTGAGATTGGCTAGCGCGTGGTTCGGTCTTTATGTCTGAATAGGGACGGTGTAAACTTGAGGGCTCCCCTGCACCGACGGTGGGCTACCTGGTCGTTGTTGTGTGAACCTCTCTGTAGACAGTCCTCCTGACCATGAGGACCCAGATCGCCACGCCGGAGACGAGCATAACACCCGTCACGACCAGCCACTCGATGAGGTAGACCCATGCGAGAGCTTTCTCCTTGAGGCTTACGGCTCTTTGATCGAGTTCCGTCCAGCTCTGGCCCAGCTCTCTCAGTACTCTCAGTGCTTCGTCGTACTGCTCCTTTCTGTAGAGACCCTCGGCCACTCGCTCCCTTTCGGCCAATTCCCTGAGCTGGTTGTAGACGGATGTCGTGTCGGCGCCGAAGCTCTCCACGAAATCAAGAACTGAGGTGAAGAGCGACATCCTTGTGAGGAACTGGCTTATCTTCCACCTAGCCTCATGTACGCGGTATATGTCTTCGGGGATCCTCTTTCCAGCCACGAAGAAGACGAGGTAAACCACGAAGTCTTGGTACCAGGCCCAGTTCAGTATGTCGTGGCCGGCGCCCAGACTCCCTGTCACCTGGGTCTCCCCCAGAACTCTGCCTTTCCCGGCCGTCCACCATGCCATCCAAGGATCTTTTTTCGTCCCCGCAACGGCATAGGCGATTGGGATGGCAGCTTCCTTAAGGGTGACCTTGTTGAGCACCTGGATGGGCGGCGCCTGCTTCCAGGGTAGGCGTGCGAAGGGAGATTCGGGATCAACGAATTCCCTTCTATGAGGTATTGCAAAGGTCTCCGCGAAATCGCCGAGGGAATTGAACGGCAGTATCTCGTCCAATATGGTTTCTCCCCACGATTTGTAGGCACCGCGTCCCCCTGCAGATGTCCCTCCCCAAGAGGCGTCTCCTCCCCACATTGTCAGACCCATTCCACTTTCTTTGACCGCCCGGAGCAACCAAGACATCCAAACCGGGTCAAAATACACCTTCGGGAACCTCGTACTCCCGCACGGAGCCTCGTGGAGCACGATCACGTCTCGCTCCTTCACGAGCTGAGTGTAGCTCCTAGGCATGTACATCCTCATCATGCGGTTCATGACATTGACGTCCATCCCATAGCTAACGATGGTGGAGTGGCCGGGCATTGGCACTCCGAGAACCGTGATCGAGGGGTCTGCTGCCAGAAGTCTTGCGCGCGCCCAGGGTTGAAGCAGCCACCGAGAGATGTAGAGAACGTCAACGGTGTCCGGCGACCCTCCTGAATGCACATCAGGCAGAAGGATCAGGGCAAGAAGGACACCTGCAAGCGCGCCGCGGTGACGACCGTTCG
>CAYWSC010000341.1:0-2528 GCA_964460695.1 Hadarchaeota archaeon (SeqCode) | reverse complement strand
GGTCCTGACCTGCTCGGCGATCCTGTCGACCGTTGAGAGGAACGAGTTCTTGCTGGTGGGCCTTGTCTCCTCCAGCCTGTTGAAGAACTCCCTTATCACGTTTCTCATGTCAAACCCGGAGTAGGGACAGGAGCCGAGGTGTACGTCCAGGTCGTTGAAAAGGTCGTATACCAGGGTCTCTCTTCCCGGTATCCTCCTCAGCGGCTTTACCCTGGGTACAAACTTGGGGTGGTCGAGGATGTACGAGGGGCCTGAACGGGCAATCCGTGCCGGGTCACCCCTCACCATGTTCAGCAGGGCCGACTGGATCTCGTCGTCCAGGTTGTGCCCCGTGACCAGCTTGTCTGCACCCATCTCCCTTGCAGTCTTGTTCAAAAGCCAGCGCCTGAGAACGCCGCAGTAGGTGCACGACCTCTCAGTTACACCCTTCTCCCTGAGGATCGAGTCAAGTCCCCTTCCAAAGGCTTCCCTGAACGAGGCGAGCTGGAACTCGAGGTCCCTCTCCTCTGCCGCCGCCCTAGCCTTCTCTATTCCCTCTGGTCTGTACCCCGAGATTCCCTCGTCGATCGTAAGGACGGCCATCTCGACGCGCCTTCTCCTCCCGAGGCGATACACTATGTCGAGGCAGGCGACGCTGTCCTTCCCCCCGGAGACGGCGAAGACGACTCGCTCGCCCACCCGGATGAGGTGGTTTCTCGATATCTCCCTCCAGACCCTTCTACGAATAGTCTTGGTGAAGCATCTCTCACAGAGGCTTGTCCCGGAATACCTCTGAACATAGGCGGCGGGCCTCCCACATATGTCGCATCTCTTCCCAGACCTAACCACTTCAGCCACCTGAAAAGGCCCTAATGAGGCGCAGCTCATCCCCATCTTCTAGGATGTCGCAGTCACTGACCACCCTTCCGTCTACCACCGGCACGTACTCCTCCCTCAGGACCTTTAACTTGGCGTATACATCGGCTACCGTGGCCCCCTCGTCCAGCTCTAGATCTAGGGCCTCCTCTCCCCTCCTAACCTTTATGATCACCTCTGCCTCCCCCCGGCCTCGGCCCGCCTCAAGGCCCGCTTGATTGGCCTAGCTATCACCGATCTCGACCTGGCCTCCCACCTGGTTGCAAATCCGGCCTGCCTCAGCCTCTCCGAGACGCCTCTCTTCAGCGAGAGTCGACGGTACCTAGACCCAGGCTGGCCAGTGTAGTGAAGCAGAAGGCCGTCAGGTTTGAGCACCCTGCGGAGCTCGGCGTAGAAGGAGAGGGAGTACAGCTCGCCGGCGAGGGAGAAGGTCGGAGGATCGTGGATCACCCGGTCGAAGTATCCCGATGGAAGGAGAGAGACGAACCTGGCGGCGTCGCACAAGACGAGGCTTATCCTTGTGCTTCTCAGATACTCGAAGAAGGGCTGGCTGCACGGATTCATCCTCGCCAACTCTACGACCTCGGGGCTCTTCTCGAGGGAGAGGACAAGGCAGCCCCTCAGAGCAAGCTGCTGGGCGCAGTATCCAAGGCCGGTGCATATGTCCAACACCTGCTGCCCGGGAACTGGCTCGAGGAGGTCTACCTTGAGCTTCGCCTCCTCCTCCGGAAACATGTCCTTCGACCTGTGCATCCTCACCCCGTCTATCTCGAGGGCTGGGAACCCGCCGGTGGGAACAAGCTTGTAGAAGTGGTCTGTGAATATGCGAGCCTCCGTCAAGCAGCCATCTACGGGGATGTAGAACACGTTGGTTCTCTTCGCCCCGTCCAGTTCGGAGACCGGCAATATCTGACCGCCGATTTCGATCCCCTTCGAATCGACCTTGACGGTGACCGAGGTACATGAGAGTTGTAGATGGTGGATCCCCGGCTCTAGCTTCCTTATGGCTCGTGCATCATCGGCTGTGAGCAAGACGGGGTTCATCTTACAGCCTCTAGGATTCTCTTTACCTTCTCGACGACCTCCTCGGGGTTCCTGCCGAGGATCCGCACCATCGGCTCCTTCCCAACCGATCCTGTGTCGTAGATGATGTCTGGGACGGCCTCGGGGTCAGTGATCGTCGACTCGATAGCCCAGTCCATAGTCTTCTTATCCCGGGGCTCCTCGTCGCGTCGAAACTCGGCTACTACAAGGCCGATCCTCTTGCAGGCCTCTACGATCGGCGGGGAGTACTTCACGTTCATGCAGCACCCATGCGTTCGGGTCTTCCGCCTCAGGCCGAGGGCCATTCTAGCCATGTGCCATGACCCCCCGGGAAAGGGATACCCATAGGTCCTCGGCTGTCCCGACACGAGGCAGATTCTTCCCGTCAGCCCGACCACGTCCACCACATCTAGGGGGTCCCTGGGCGCCATGGCGATGTTTGTCCCCACCTCTGGTATTAGCTGCTCGAATCCCGGGAGCTGCTCCAATGTGCTGACTGCCTCTGCCAGCTGCCTACATATGCCTAGGTTCTCTGCCTCCCTAGCCACCGATCGAAGTGGGTCGGCTACTTTGTTTCCCATACGGGTCTTCCTCGCGTTCGCAAGGACGGTCTCGACGAATCTCTTGGC
>CAYWSC010000340.1:0-2529 GCA_964460695.1 Hadarchaeota archaeon (SeqCode) | reverse complement strand
TCCCACCTTGAGCAGGTCTGAGACGTACGTGATTGGGACAAGCCACGAGGCCTGCCTCACTATTGATGGGCTGAGCTCGAATGGGTAGAATATCCCCGAGATTATGAGCATGATGAAGCAGAGGGCGAAAGAGGTGGTGAGAGCCTCAAGCTCGGTTCGGCTGACGGACGATACCAACAGCCCTAGACCGACGAACCCGATGGAGGAGTAGACACCCATCAAGAGTGTCTTGGGTATGCTTGCGACATATATGTGGAAGAGGCCGATGGCGCAGGCGGTTAGGATGAGTATCTGGGCTGCAGCTATCCCCATGCAGACGATGGTCTTGCCCCCCACATAGGTCCACCGATCGACGTTGCAGGTGAATATCCTCCTCAGTATCCCCTTCTCCCTATCCCTCACAACGCTGAGGACCGTGTAGACGAGGACGGAGAAGAGGATGCCGAAGGCGAAGATCCCGGGTGATATGTAGTCGACGTACCTCCTCCTTCCGGAGGGGAAGTAAAGCGGCTTCTCGACTATGTAGAGAGGGGAGGTTACGAAGTACTTCTCCATCCCGGCCAAGGAGTCCAGAAGATTCCTTCCCTCAGAGCTCAGCTGGGTGAGGTTCAAGGATTCTAGCTCCCGGTCAGCCGTGCGGACCCTCTCAAGCAGCGAGTCCACAACGCCCGATCCGGACGCTATCTGTGCCATCAACCCGTCCACGCCGCTTATGACCAGATCCGCCCTCCTCTCCGCCTCCTCGGGGCTAACGTCGGGGTCTTGTCTCTTGATCTCAGAGACGATTTTGCCTCTGAGGGACGGGAGTAGGGCTCTGACCAGGGTGGCTTGCGACGGGTCGATCGCCGACAGGTTGCGCTCAAGGGAGGAGAGATCCTGGAAAACCCTGGCTGGAAGGTCCTCTCCGCGTTCAAGGACGGGGTAGACGTAGACTAGGAAGTTGTAGCAGGCGTCCAGAAGTGGCTTTGCCTCCACGAGGCTGTCTATCGTCCCCACGATGGCGGACTTGTTCAGCATGGACAGGAGGAGTCTCTGCTGGGGCGTCCCGTTGACCTCGATTGCCCTGAAGGCCTCCAGGGTGGCATTGGCCAACAGCTCCACAGTCTCCCTCTGGATTGCATCTATCGGAGAGAGGACGGAGATCGCGTTTTGGATCTCCTCGTTCTCCTCGCCCTCCAAGATCTTGTCCAGCCGGTCCAGAAGCCCGTGAATCCTTGGGACGACCTCGTCGGTCAGCCTCTGGGTGTAGTTCCACACCATCTCGTCGACGGCCTGGACCTTTGCCTCGAGCATCACGACCTCGATGGCCGCCGTGAGAAGGGGCCTCGTCTCGTCCGCGTGTATCGCTATCCAGCTCCTCTTGAACTCCCTCATCTTCTCGTCTATCCACGGGTCTATCTCTATCACGGTGTCTATCTTCTCGTCTATCAGATCCTTCCTCGCCTCCTCCACCGTCGGGTACACCCTGGCCGTGGCCCCCTGCGCCTTCACCGCGTCTATGATCATCTGGGTGTACTGGGACTGCCGGTGACTCACGATTCCCACTGCAAGCTCCTTCTTCTCGAACTCGTGATACCCAAGGCTGAAGGTGGTCCCGACCACGATGACGACGACCACGGGGAAGAGGATGGTGAGGACAATTGTCCTCCTCTCTCTGATGATCTTCCTGAAGTCGGTCACAGCTATGACTAGGGGCTTCCACCTGGTCCTCACGACCCATCGCCAGCCTCGTCGCGGGTAAGCGTTTCAAAGACCTCCTCCGGAGGGATCTCGAAGGCGATCGACCCCGGCGTGATGCCGAGGCCCTCGATCCTCTTGACAAGTGCGAAGGCCTCTGATACCGATGGCACCTGGATCTCGAATCCGCCCACCGCCTCGGAGACCCCGTAGGGCTTGGCGGCGGAGACCAGGTCAGCACGGCGGCCTGTTACCATGCCCTTCACTAAGAGTTTGGCCGGGATCCTCGAGCTCAGCTCGAACCAGGTGCCCCTGGCGACCACGGATCCTCTGTGGAGGACGGAGACCTCGCTGCAGATGTCCCGGGCATCGGTCAAGTCGTGGGTGGTGAGGACTACGGTCACGCCCCTGGTGCGGTTGAGCTCAAGTATCATCTCGGCGACTTCTCTTCTAGTTCTCGGATCGAATCCCACCATCGGCTCGTCTGCGAGGATGAGCTCGGGAGAGTGAACCATGGAGCAGGCAAAGTGAATCTTCCTCTTCATCCCAACCGAGTACGTCTCAACCCTGTCGTTCTGCCTCTCCTCAAGCCCCATGAAACTTATCAGTTCGTCGACTCTCGGCACCAGCTGCTCCTCTGGGACGTCAAGTAGGCGGCCGAAGTACTCCAAGTTCTCCCTTCCAGTCAGCCTCTCCTCAAGGCTGACCTCCTGGGGAACGACCCCGACTCTGCGACGGATCCTCGGAGCGTCGGATATTGGATCCATGCCAAGCACCCTCACCTCGCCCGAGGAGGGGCGGACGAGGCCGCTCAGGACATCCAGTAGGGTCGACTTTCCCGCGCCGTTGGTG
>CAYWSC010000339.1:0-2539 GCA_964460695.1 Hadarchaeota archaeon (SeqCode) | reverse complement strand
CGTGCAATCGTCTTGTAACCGAGACCAGGGATATCGAGGGCATCGCGGCTGGCAAATCGGACTATCCTCTGGAAGAGACGCGCTGGGCAATCAGGGGAGCTGCAGTATCGAATCGCCTCCCCTGGGACTCTCGGCGCCGGGGACCCGCACACCGGACATCTTTCAGGCATCTCGAAGATCCTCTCCTCGCCTGTCCTCGCCTCCTTGATCGGACCTATCACCTCGGGCCTGACCTCCCCCGCCCTCTTCACCATCACCGTATCGCCGATCCTGATGTCCTTGCGTTTGATCTCGTCCTCATTGTGGAGGGGCGCAAGGCTTAGTCTCGCCCCAGACACGAAAACAGGTTCAAGCACAGCGTAAGGCGTAAGGGCTCCTGTTGAACCGACGCTGACCATTATATCCCTCACGCGGGTCACCGCCACCTCTTCTTTGAACTTGTAGGCGACAGCCCACCTGGGGCTCCTGTACGAGGATCCGAGCTTGATCTGGTCTTCTATCGAGTTGACCTTGACAACCACCCCATCTATCTGGTAGTCGAGGTCATGGCGATTCTCATCCCAGTGGGAGATGTATTCTCGAACCTCCTCGATCCCCGTGCAAACCTGGTTGTGCGGGTTGGTCTTCAATCCTAGCGAAGCGAGCTTGGATAGCAGCTCCGAGTGCCTTTCAACTCCGAAGGACTTGGGGTCAGCCGCACCGTAGACGAATATGTCAAGGTGCCTCTCGGATGTTATCCGGGGATCTTTCTGTCTCACCGAACCTGCGGCGGCGTTTCGGGGACTGGAGAATACGGATAGACCGGCGGCCGACCTCTGTCTGTTCAACTCGACGAAACGTCCTATGGGCATATAGACCTCTCCCCTCGCCTCGACGATGCGCGGATAGGCCTCGCCTCTCAGCCTAAGAGGGATGGACCTTATGGTCCTAAGGTTTGCTGTCACATCCTCGCCTACAAATCCGTCGCCCCTCGTCGCGCCGACCTGGAGCCTTCCCTTCTCATATGTGAGAGCCACGGCCAGCCCGTCTATCTTCAGCTCTACCTCATACTCGACTTCAGACTCCTCTGGCAGGCCCAGCGCTCGCTTGACACGCGTGTCGAAGGCGAGGAGCTCATCGTACGAATAGACGTTTTCAAGGGAGAGCATGGGAGAGCGATGCTGATGCCTGCGGAAGTGGCTGGCAGGTGGAGGCGCAACTCTCATGGACGGTGAGTTCGGGTCGGCAAACTGCGGGTAGCGCCTCTCAAGTTCTAGAAGCTCTTGGAACAGCCTGTCGAACTCTGCATCGCTAATCGTGGGACTGTCTAGAACATAGTATCGATACTCGTGGTCCTCTATCTGGTGTCTGAGTTCTTCGATCCGCTTACGGATCTTCTCCACATACCTAGTCTGGAGCGTCTTGTTGAATACTTTGACGACGATCGAGGCGGGTTGTCTTATCTCCTCGGATCCGGTCAGCATAGCACTAGCGGAAAAACGGGAAAAGCGCGTGCCTGTGACCAATAGGCGTAAACGCTCCTGCAGTTATCCCGACGAGGATGCCAGCTATCGTGAAAACAACGATGTAAACGACCACAGCCATCACCACCGCCAGTATTGCTATCATAAGGGAAGAGATCCACGTAGTCTCAAAGCCCTCCTTGATCAGGAAAAGCCATAGGATCAGTGCGAGGAGCCAGCCAAGAAACGGTATGGCGACTGCCACCGCCGTTCCCACGACGATTCCCACGAGTCCGATGAGAATGGATCTTCCAAGGCTAACCCTCCGCCCCAGCACCAGGCGTGCCGCCCCGTATATCACGAAGCCGGTCAGAAAGAGGTTGATAAGTATGCTAAGGAGGCCTGCTACGAGAACCGCGAGAACAAGACCCGCAGCGGTAGGATGCACGCAAAGCGAATCTTGCTTTGGGATAAGAATCTTTGGGCCCAGCAGGGACAACGACCATAGAGCTTCGCGAAGAGAAGGGTTTTTCTAGTTTCTCGCCTGCGCGCTCCGGGATGGGTAGGGAAGATTTCCTTCCAAGTGTCTGGGGGAATGCCCAACTCCTGGCGTTCTCCGCCCTGGACGGGGAGACAAACTGGCGGGCGCCTTTCGTGGGGCAGACCGTACTGAATCCACCGGGAATCCTCTTTCACGCAGGCTTGAAGCCTTCAAGGCAGTTCGAATTGTCCTTCTCCGCATCGCGCGGAGGACTTCGCATCCCGAATACGGGTACAGCTAGACCCCTCGTAGTGGGTCCCGACATCTTGGATCTGGAGTTGCTCGGGTCTGAATGGAATGTAAGGTTCAGGCTCGTGTTTATCGACAGAGAGACGGTTCTCGGTGGAGCAAGCGGCACTGGGGCAACTCCCTGTTTGGTCCTGCGGGGATCTGTCCATGTCAGCCACGACCCCGTCCTCATAGTACCGTCCGGGGAGGAGCAAGAGGAGTGCATCGTCATTCTCGACGGATCAACCCGCCGCTTCGCAATCTCCACCGCCGACGAGAATCAGGCTAGGACGGTTCTAGGAGCGAGTGATATTTCCTCCCTTTTTTC
>CAYWSC010000338.1:0-2548 GCA_964460695.1 Hadarchaeota archaeon (SeqCode) | reverse complement strand
CCAACGTCGTAGGGAGCCTAGTTGTTAGAAAGAGGGGTGCCATGACATCCCTTCCAACAAGGGAACAGGTCGAGGAGTTAGCTAGGGAGCTCTCGGCCTAAGCAGGCCGCTGCTTGTCGGACAGGTACTCGTGTATCGCTCGGGCTACCCTTCTTCCCCCGCCCATGGCCTGGATCACAGTTGCCTCCCCTGTAACTATGTCACCGGCCGCGAATACCCCGTCTTTGGAGGTCTTTCCCGTGTCTGGCTCGACCACTATGTATCCCCTCTCGTTCACCTCAAGGTCGGGGGTTGTGGACGATATGAGGGGGTTTGCCCCCTGGCCTATGGCCACGACAACCGTGTCGACCGGCAGCTGGTACTCCGAGCCTGGGATCGGTATCGGCCTTCTCCTCCCCGACGAGTCGGGCTCGCCAAGCCTCATCCTTATGCATTCGACCGCCTTCACCCTTCCCTCCCCATCCCCCACGTAGCGCACCGGGGCGGAGAGGAACTCGAACCTTATTCCCTCCTCCTCTGCGTTCTCCACCTCCTCGGCCCTGGCGGGCATCTCGGCCTTGGAGCGGCGATAGATAACGTAGACCTCCTCGGCCCCGTAGCGTAGAGCCGACCTGGATGAGTCCATCGCTACGTTTCCACCGCCTATGACCGCCACCCTCTTGCCGACCTTGATGGGGGTGTCGTACTCGGGGAAGAGGTAGGCCTTCATCAGGTTCGTCCTGGTCAGGAACTCGCTGGCGGAGTATATCCCGGAAAGGTTCTCGCCGGGAATGCCCATGAACTTTGGCAGCCCGGCACCGGTCCCTATGAAGACCGCGTCGAATCCCTGCTGGAGAAGCTCATCTATAGAGGCGGTTCTTCCGACGACGAAGTCCGTCCTGATCTCCACGCCAAGCCTCTTCAGCCCCTCTATCTCCCTCTTGACTATGGCCTTGGGGAGCCTGAACTCGGGTATCCCATAGACCAGCACTCCCCCCGGTGCGTGGAGTGCCTCGAAGACGACAACCGAGTGGCACAGCCTCGCGAGGTCTCCCGCCACGGTCAGGCTGGCTGGTCCAGAGCCAACAACTGCGACCCTCTTGCCCGTCGGAGGAGCCCGCTGGGGAACCTCTATCTCCCCGTGGGAGGCCTCCCAGTCGGCGACGAACCTCTCAAGCCTGCCGATGGCCACTGGCCTGCCATGCCTGTAGAGCACGCAGGCCTTCTCGCACTGGTTCTCCTGGGGGCAGACTCTGCCGCAGATGGCTGGAAAGACGTTCTTCTCCTTTATCCTGTTGACAGCGCCCCGGAAGTCCCCCTCCGCTATGAGCTTGACGAAGCCGGGTATGTCTATCTCCACGGGACAGCCCTTCACACAGGTCGGCCTCTTGCACCTCAGGCACCTATTCGCCTCGGCAACCGCCTGCTCCTCAGTGTAGCCAAGGGCCACCTCCTCGAAGCTCCTAACCCTCTCCGAGGGGTCTCGCTTCGGCATGGCAACCCTGTCGGGGATTCTCGGAGACACCTCATCACCTCTGAAGGGTGCCGAGGGCCACCTTTTCCTCCTCCACGTAGAACCGCTGCCTCTTCATCAAGAGGTCGAAGTTCACCTTGTGGCCGTCGAACTCCGGCCCGTCGACGCAGGCGAACTTTGTCTGTCCATCGACCTCCACCCTGCAGGCGCCGCACATCCCCGTGCCGTCCACCATTATCGGGTTGAGACTTACGACGGTCTTGACGCCGAACGGCCTCGTCGTCTCGGCAACGCTCCTCATCATTACGGCTGGCCCGACGGCGTATACGTAGTCTATCCTCCTACCGCCTTCCAGAAGGTCTAGCAGCTTGTTGCTCACGAAGCCCTTGTACCCGTAGCTTCCGTCATCCGTCGTTACGTAAACCTCGTCGGAGGTTGCGGAGAACTCCTCCTCCATGATGACCAGGTCCTTGGATCGGAATCCGATGATCGAGATGAGGTAGTTTCCCACCTCCTTCAGGGCCCTCGCAACGGGCAGGCAGCATGCGGAGCCAACTCCTCCTCCAGCTATCACCACTGTTCCGTATAGCTTGATCTCGCTTGGCCTACCGAGGGGCCCGGCAAGGTTGGCGACGGAGTCTCCGACGGAGAGAGATCCAAGCAGCTTCGTGGTCTTGCCTATCTCGAGGAAGGTGACCTTGACAGACCCACGGGATATATCCGCCTCCTGGATCGTCAGCGGTATTCTCTCGCCTGTTTCGGTCACCCGAACAATGACGAACTGGCCGGGAAGGGCCTTCTTAGCGACATCTGGGGCGCGTATCTCGACGGTCTTCACCCCATCTGCGAGAACCTTCTTGTCGAGGATGCGGTACATTTTCCTCAGCCACGGTGAGCTTGGAGGGGTCGATGGGCGGTTTAAAACTATTTTAATAAAGCCGTTTAGTCTCGGCCGCCGACACGGATCGCGTCGGCGTGCTGCTGGGGGTCCAGCCCCCTATTCTGCCCGCGTCCGGCTAGCCGCGGAACTCGACATGTTTCTGGCCGCCCAGAGGATCAAGACTACTACTATTGATGATGCCAGCACGAGGGCGG
>CAYWSC010000337.1:0-2555 GCA_964460695.1 Hadarchaeota archaeon (SeqCode) | reverse complement strand
CCTGATCCTGATCGTCTCCCCGCCAACGTCCAAGTCAAGCTCCACAATTGAATTCTTCGATGCTCCCTTTGCGAAGTCAGCCGGCTTTGCCTTCGGCGGCAGAACGGAATCGGTGAGGGCGTAGTATATCGCGTTCACGAGGCTCGTCTTGCCGCTGAAGTTCCTTCCGAAGATGACGTTCTTGCCCGCCTTAAACTCGACCGTCTTCTCCTCGAAGGGACCCCAATAGCGTACCATTAGGCGCTGAATCACCGCAACCCCTCCATCAGTCTTTCTATCTCTGATTTGGGATCCAGCTCCTCGTCCTCCACCAGTCTTCTGAAGCAGTCGATCATGGCATCGACATGGTCGTTCGAGATACTCGACTCCCTCGAGGCCAAGCCACGGGCCTTTTCGGGGAATATGTCCGTAGCAGATGGCATCTCCTGCATCGTCAACCCCTCCGAACGCTTGTGTTCCTATCTTATAAATATTTGGCGAAAAAACTTTTCTAAAGTTGAGGTATTCCGATACAGGGCAGAGTAGTCAACGCAGCTCCTTTCTTCGGCCTCCGGGCTCCGCGACAAGACTTCTTGCGAGTTGCAACCGATATTAAACGAAAAATATTAATATAAGTCGACACATATAGGCGGCAAGCCGCAGGGCGGTTCTAGGGGGAGGAAATACAGGTTGAAGATCATACACACTTCGGATCTACACCTCGCCGAAGACAGGCCTGAGACCTTGAAGGCCCTTACCGAGGTCCTACAAGTATGTCGAAGGGAGTCTGTCGACCTGCTGACCATAGCTGGTGACCTTTTCGATAGTGAGGCGGATGCAGATACTCTTAGGCCGAGGATAAGGGAGGTCTTCTCTGGCAACGACTTTTCGATTTTGGCCATCCCTGGCAACCACGATAGGGACGCCTACCAGGAAAACCTTGACTTCGGCTCGAATCTGGAGGTTATGGTTCAGGAGCCTCTCCAAACTGTTCGCATGGGGGATGTCTTGATAGCCGGGGTGCCATATGCCGAATCTCCAGATGACGGGCTCCTAGAAGTACTGGCCAAGGCCTCGAGCAAATCGGAAGTCAGTGTTCTCTTACTTCACTGCACCCTCGACCTTGGCTTCAAGAGGGAGGAGTTCGGAAAAGAGGAGATCAGGTACTTTCCCGTGACCCTTCCGACGCTCTCAGGTCTAGGTTTCAACTACATCTTGGCCGGTCATTTCCACAGCCAGACCTACAAGACGCTCCTCTCAAACGGCGGAACCTTCGTCTATCCCGGATCTCCCGTGTCCCACACCAGCCGCGAGCTCGGAAGAAGACAGGTCGTCTATATAGATACCTTGTGCGGCAAGTTCAGGACGATTCCTCTTAAGACCTTCTACAGAGACCGGCTCGATTTGGTGGTGACTCCGGGCAAAGAGATGCAGGCACTGGAACGCCTTGAAGAATGGGTTGGTGAAAGGTCCTCGGATGACTGCGCTTTGGAGGTGGTGGTGCGAGGGTATATCCAGATCGACGAGAGGGAGTTTGCTGACCGTCTCAACTCCCTAAAAGGTAGGGTCTCGATCAGGAGGGAGTACCGAAACGTGAATAGGGTTCTGGAACATCCTCTGTTCAAGAGATTCTCCGCAAAGCTGGATGCCAGCGATGTGGATGAGAAGGAGAGAGTCCAGTCAATGGTGCTAGACGTGATGTCGAAGCTACTGGCTGATAGGAGGCTGTCGCCATGATGATAAGGCTTATCCACATCGATAGATACGGACCCCTGCCTCCTATGAACTACGAGATAGGCAGAGGCGTGCAGACCTTCTACGGCCCGAACGAGTCAGGAAAGACACTGTTCGTTGACGCCGTGGTCAAAATGCTGGCAGGCAGGACCAAAGGACTCCCCGATTCGCTGGAGAGGGTTGAGGAGAAGCCAGAGGGGTATCTTGTCCTAGAGGACGACGGCCAGGAGATCAAGCTGGAGCCGGGCAAAACCTTGTCCGATCATCTCGGCCTGACTCCCGACGAACTCTTGAACCTCTTTGTAATCAGGGATGCGGATCTTGTGATAAGGGATGAGGACAGGTTCTACGAGCATGTCACCGATAAGCTTACAGGGCTCCTGGTAGACGACATCAAAGAGGTGAAGAGAGCCCTCAGAGAGCGAGGGAGGCTGACGGAAACAGGCAAGATCTCAAATGCGGCAGGTCTCCACAGGCCAAGGACGCAGACAGGGAGCGCCAGAGGGCTGGCCGAGCGGATCGAGGCCTATTTGGGCGAGGCCCTCGAGAAAGGGGTTGGGGGACTTGAAGGCAGGCTGATCCAGCTCAAGTTGGAGAAAAGGCAGCTTGAGGAGAGTATCAAGGTACTCGAAAAGGGAGCGAAGAAGGCTTCTTTCCAGAGGCTGAGGGAGGCCTACGATGAGTCCCGCGTACTCCTAGGCAGGATTGAAGCCATCCCTGGCGAAATCGAAAGCCTTAAGGATAGACTTTCCGTGCTGTTTGCTCGTCGAGACGATCTGGAGAGCCAGATGGCGATGGAGCCATCGTACAGGACGATCTCGTATGTAGGCCTCCCCTGCTCC
>CAYWSC010000336.1:0-2569 GCA_964460695.1 Hadarchaeota archaeon (SeqCode) | reverse complement strand
TTGGCCAGCCGAATGAGTCCGAACTTCGTCAAGTTGAGAGACAGAACCAAGTTCCAACCCGTCATTTCCAAGATCTCCGACATAGAGGAGTCTATGAAGCTGCTAGCGGCTAACTTTGACCACCTCTGGGGACTGGTCGATCAGAGGCGGCGGGGAGCCAGGCCGAAGGAGATCCCAGTGCTGAACGGAGATCAGAGCTAGGGAGACCATTTCAGACACGAAAGCGTGTACAGGTATGGGCGCGGCTCGCAGCTCTCTCATCGTCGCCCTCTCTCTGGCTGTCCTCGTGGCCTTGCTGTTGGGGATTCCCAGCCCTAGTCCCAGGGGCCGCTTCGAGTACGCCGGGCTGGTCGTGGCGCCAACACTGGTAGGCGAGAGAAATGTCAAGGACCCGGAGTTCTTCAGGTATCCAGACCACAGCCTTTTCAGGGATAGTGATGGAAGGTACTACGTAGTTGTCACCTCGGACCGCTATCCGGCGATCCTGACGACAAAGGACCTTCTCCACTACGAGCTATTCGCAAAGCTGAACCTTTCTGGGAAGGTCGCCCCGTTCGTCATCTACAATCCCCAGGGCAAGGACTTCTACCTGTTCTACAGCGATTGGGGAAACACGATCAGTTCCGACATCGAATATGCCCGTCTCGGCCTGGCAATAGCCCACTCAGAGAGAGGTGCCGTCCCGAAATTGTTCACCGATCTGGGATACGTGACGGTAGATGGCTCGCCGCTGATCGATCCTTCGGCGGGCTGGGATCCCTACGTCGTGATGATCGGTGGCCACTACTTGATGATCTTCTCGGCCGCATCCCACGGGGTCCACCTGGCCACGGCCGACGGCATAGGAACGGCCTGGAGATATATAGGGATGGTCACTGACGACCGAAGGGAGAACCCGGCCCTTTTCTACACGGATAGGTGGTACCTTCTCCTCGGAATCTACGATGGCTCCGGCTACGATCTCTACTCCTCCACAGATTTCCTGCGTTGGAAGCTGGCGAGGAGGATGTGGTTTTTGGACAGGTCCCACCACGTCCTTCCTGCCGGGTCCACGTGTGCCTTCGTCAATGGGACGCTTTACCACCTATACCAAGTTCCTCTGTCCAACGACTACATCTCTGGACCTTTCTCGCTCCACCTAGCGAAGTTACGGCTGGGCTGATGGAAGCCCTGCCCGTTTGTTGCGGACCAGCGTAGAGCCATCTGGAAGGATCAGCCGGCCAGCCTGGTTACCCCGACCTCTCTGTAGAGCCTGCGCCTCACCATAACCCACCAAAGGGTGGCTCCGCAGGCCAGCGTCGTCGCAGTTACAGCGAGCCACTCGATCAGATAGACCCAGAACAGGGCCCGCTCCTTGAGCCTTATCGAATCCTTCTCAAGCTCATCCATCATTTCACCTACCTTCTTGTAGGTGTCGAGGACCTCCTCGAAGTGGAGATTGATGTACTTAGGGACGGCCGAGCCGGCGACCCGCTCGATCTCGTCCAGCCTCTCGGATATCCTCTGAGTGTTGGCACCGAAGGACTCGCAGAACTCTAGAAGGGATACGAGGACGGTCTTCCGGGTTGCGAACTCGAATATTCGGGCTCTGGCAGCCCTCACGAGCTGTATGTCCTGGGGAACCGGTCTGTCCGCCAGGTAGATGAGGAGGTTGGCGCAGAAGTCGTAGTGGTACTTCCACCTCGACATACTGTAGAGCCTCCAGCCCCCCTCGCTGGCAAACGAGAAGGTCCTCGGGCCGTTGGGTAGACGCCAGGTGACCATCAGTGGATCCTCCCTTCCCCCTCCGCAGTCCACGTGGGCCAGGAGGTCGGCCCCCGGTTTGACGACTAGTAGGTTATGGTCCCAAACCGGGCCGTTGAGGGCAGGGTCCCGGGTGTCCCAGGGGATGCTCCTCATCAACTCGTTTTGAGGATCGTCTATGACGAGATGCTGGATAGGTGGCGATTCCCACGTTCCCACCACGTTTTCTGTGGGGAGCAGATCCCCTATGGGGGTGTTTCCCCATCCTTGGTAGCCGGCAGATGCGCCGAAGGACTGCCACCCGCCACTCATCTGCATCCCGAGCCCGCCCTCGGCTACGCCCCTCGCAAGTTTCTCTATATGGGGCCCCACGGCCTGGACGTTCGCCTCGAAGAAAACGATAACGTCATAGTTTGTGACCAACTCATCGTAGCTCCTGGGCATGTACAGCCTTATCAGCCTGTGAAGATCCCTCATGGTCGGCGCAGGCATCGGTCCGAACAGCATGAAATCCCGAACTGTCGCCTGGACGAAGGTCATCCTGAACATAGGATCGGATCTCATCATCCAGTAGGGCGGAGAGCGGGCGACGCATCCCACGTACAGCACGCCTATTCTATCTTGTTCTAGGGCAAAGGCCGGCAAGAGGATGAGACATGTAGCCACACTCCAAGCTAGGCACTGGGCGAGAACGCGGCAAGCAGACGACCCGGACACCAGACTATCCTTCGCATCTAGCCCTTAAAATCTGTCGCCCTTCTGCAGATTGCGATGAGAAGATCCCTCGTGCGTGGGGCGCATGGGAGGTCGTGGAGAACCTACTATC
>CAYWSC010000335.1:0-2575 GCA_964460695.1 Hadarchaeota archaeon (SeqCode) | reverse complement strand
CGGTGCGGTCCAGCTCGAAGCTTATCTCGATAGGTCCGCTAAGCCCTTGCTGCAGCTCAGCCAGCATTGCGTTGTATCGATCCAACACACCTCGCAAGCCGAGGACCCGCAACGTCAAGTCGGCCCGGTCTATGAAGTCTGGTAGCCCTCTAATCGATGACTCGAGCCTGTCGAGATCACCTTGGAGACCCCGCAAATAGCTCCTGGCACGCAGGGTCTCAACCCATAGGTCGGCGAGGTGGCCTCTCTCCCTTGCCAGCCGTGCAAGTGACAGGCTCTGGTTTGCTCCCTCCACATCATCGATGGTGGAACGAGTTGCCTGTCCCAGCCTAGAGAGGGCCTCTGTGGAGTATTCTGGTTGAAGTATGACCGCGTCAATTCCACGAGATGCGATGTCCTCCCTGAAGAGGGAAACCTCCAAGACGAACTTGGAATAGGAGTCCAACTCTTCCGAGGCGTTTGAGAACTGTTCTTCCGAGCAGTACGCCAGCGAGGTATTTATCCATTCAGTAAGCTGCTGATACAGCGATTCTACTGCAGTGGGGTCCTTCGAAGCTAGGTCATAGTTAACGTGACGGATAGGAAGGCATGCGACAGGACCTATGAGCAGGATGCCTATGAGCAGGATGGACAGGGTGATCGAGAAAGAACCGACGAGACTGGCTACTCGCGGGGTCTTCAAGTTGTCACCGCCCTTGTCCGGACCCGAGCGAGGATAATAGGCCCTAGGAGGATCGTTGAGAGGCCAGCGATCATTGGGGACTGGAAGCTCGCAGCCTCGGGGCTGGCTCCGTAATTGCTTAGAATCGGTACATAGGTGAAGGAGACGACGAAGCCTACCACAACGAAGGCCATCAGTATGGCCGTCTTGGCCAGGGGCTTTGGCCTGAAGACCACCCGTGCTCTCGCATTCGCCCCCTCCATGGTCAGAATGGTTTCGAGGAGAAAGAGGCTGGGAAGCCCGACACCTATTAGCAGTCGCAGCAGCTCCGAGAGGTGTTCAAGAGTTATTGACGGGATTGAATAGATCCAGGACGCTACGAGGCACAGGCCGAGCCAAACGAGAAGCGCAACGGTCCTCAGCGACAACACTAGGGAGGTTGCAAGCAGCACCACAAGCGATGCCATCGTCACAGAAAGGTAGCTGGTTGTTGAGACGGGCAGGGCAGCGCTGGGGAGAATCGTCGACATGGAGATTCCTAGGTAGATCGCGAATAGGATTCCCAGGATCCTTATGCCATCGATCCTGATTCGGCGCCGAGTTCTATTACCGTTATCCCGGATGCATTTCACCTCCTAGAAATGCGTCTGGATACCTGTATGGCTTCACGTCTGTCTCTTCCGATTTCTACGACGTCGATGCCCATCTTTTCAAGCTGTTTGATCGTAGTTCTTTTCCTCTGGTAGGATAGGTACATCCTTTCCACCACTTGGACATCCAGATCTTCCTTTCGAAGATCGAATGCGGGTGAGAAAGGTGTCACTACGATCGGTCGGTGGCCCCTCTTGACGAGGATCTTGCACGAGAGAATGAACGAGCTCGGGTTCGACTCTAGATCCGTGAAGATCATGACCAACGTGTTCTTGGCCTTCTGGGCTATCATCCTCTCTACAGCCGCGTAGATCCCTGCGGCTCGCTCCGTCGTTGGCACAGTTTTTCTGCCTAGAAACGGGAGTATCCTCGACAGAAAGCCCATGCCTTCATCTCCAGGACTATCGGCGTCGATTTGCGACGTTGCCCCGCCTGCTGCCTTGTCGACTATTTTGCTTCCAGGGGCTGCGGATATGGGTGAGAGGAGGCTGGAAGGCTTCTGTTTGGTTCTGGGAGGTTCGAATTCGATGATTCTGTGTTCGTCGAAGAGCCCGATTCCGACGGGATATCCACTTCTAGAAAGCCCTGTTGCGAGCTGTACGGCGATCCTTACAGATTGGTCGAGTTTAGACGGCTGCTTTGCGGATCTGGACAACCTCATAGATCTGGAACAGTCGAGAAAGATGTAGACCGATGACTGAATCTCCTCGTAGAGGAGTTTGGTCATAAGCTTTGCCAGCCTCGAGGATGCTTTCCATTCGATCAGGGTGGAGGGATCCTCCGGCACGTACTGTCGAAGCCCTCCGAACTCGTATCCCCTTCCGAGCTTGTCGGAGGGAGACGCCCCTCCTCTCAGGGCGTATCGCCTCCTTAGAAGGACCTCACCGCCTCTGATGCTTTCTAGAGAAGGCTCAACGAGGATCCTTAGAGGAGAATGCCCCTCTACGTACACGGACATCATGCCCCTCTCGTCCTTCAGGCGCATGAAGAACGCATCGATAATGACCTCGCCCCTCATCCGGGGAACCACGGTATATGACAGGCGACTCGATCCCTCCGCGTCGATGACCATGGTGGTGGATGGAGACCCCGATGCAACCTCCAGCCCGGGGGGGACCCTGTCCGAGACGTCGACCCAGATCCCGTGCGCTGATCTGTTTTCGATCCGCAAGTGCAAGTCAAGCGGCCTGTCTTGGAACGTCCTACCCTTGAGGAGCCTCCTTGCAGCTATGGTAGTCTTGGCTAGCTGCTCGTCGAAGTTGC
>CAYWSC010000334.1:0-2579 GCA_964460695.1 Hadarchaeota archaeon (SeqCode) | reverse complement strand
GCATTTTTTAGTCTTGCTTCCAGTCTGACGCTGAATCCATCTTCAGTTGTGGTCGTGTATTTCCTTACCATGCTTTATTGTAGAAGATAGAAAAATTTAAAAAGAGTAAAGTCTTCAAATTTTGAAATTTGCGAAATCACGAGTTCAGAATTAACCTGACTTCTTCCTCCCCAAGCTCTATCCCTTCCCTGTCATCCTTTTTCTTTTGTGAGAGTATGATCTTCAGATACGGGAGATAGTAGTTCTTGATGACCTTTTCGGAGGAATGGGTGTATGCGGAAAGTTTGGCGAACACACCCGCCATCTCACTCCTCCTCTTTTTCAACCTCGAAAGCACGATAAATCTGTCAGGAGATTTGTACTGGATGAAGGACCTCGAAGGCTCACCGGCGAAGGATATCCCGGCCAGCGTGTCTATCATGAATAACTTGAACCTCCAGTTCTGCTGCCGCAAAACTCTTTGCCGGAAGAGGTCTGCCTTAGAAAGGATTTGGTAGGCACTTGCAAGGGAAGCGGGGTCCGTGAATTCATAGGGAAGGTTGTTCTCCACCCACCAGAATATCTCATCAGGGTCCTTGTCGCAGTTCTGCATCGCATTCTTCGCAGCCTTTATGTTTCTTGACCTGAAAATTGTGGGCAGTATCGAAAAAACACTCGTCTCCCTCTCCCTGTAACCCAGGGCTTCGAGGTCTTTTTCCGAAATCTCCTTCTTTCCCTCACATACCATCTGCAAATCCGTTATGGCCGAACGGACGTCCCCGGAGGACCATCGGGCAAGGCTCTTGAGAATGCTTCCCTCCGCCTTTATCCCCTCCTCTCCGCATATCTCCCTCAACTTCTTCTCTATCGAAAGGGTGTTGACTCTCGATAGCTTCACGAACTTACAGTAGTTCCTCAGGGGATGAAGTTTCGGGATGTAGGGATTGTTTGCGGTGAGGATTACCGGAAACCTCGACTCCTTTATAATTTTTATTATGGATTTAATCCCGCCCCTGTCACTTGACGATATCCCGTCAACTTCATCTATCAGAATGAGTTTTCCTGAATGGAAGAGCGGAATATTCTTTGAAACTTCCGACAGGGCCAGGTCAATTGAATTCGCATTCCTCTCATCAGACGCGTTGATCTGCATGAGGAACCAGTTCCTTTCCTTGGCTATCACCTCGGGTATGAGGGTCTTTCCCGTCCCGGGTGGCCCGTAAAGGAGGAGGGCTCTGTCTCCGGGTCTCCATGTCTCCACCCACTTTATGACCTCCTGCACCACCTTGCCCTGACTGAGGATGCCCTTCGTGCTGTTGGGCTTGTACTTCTCGGTCCACAGGTTCATACTATCGGTTTGTTTTCGGGAGTTAAAAACATTTACCGGCTTTAAAGGGGTTGTAACCCTGTCTCAGAAGATTCCGGATGGGAAGAAAAAGCGGGCTTGGAAGTTTGTCCCATTCGAACCATTCCCATCTCTCGCACTTCTCGGGTTCTTTGACTCTGGCCTCGCCTGAATCATGGTCAGATATCACGTACAGTGTAACGTAGTGTTTTCCCTCTTTTCTGAAAATGTCGTTGGTGAACGGGCCCAATCTGAGATTCTTTATCCGAATGCCGGTTTCCTCTTCCACCTCTCTCCGGGCACAATCCTCTATTTCCTCCCCGAATTCCAGGTGCCCCCCCGGGAAACACCATGTCCCTTCCCCATGAACATTCTTCCTCTTTCCGAGAAGGACTTTATCCCCCTTTATTACGATCACCCCTACCCCTATTTTCGGCCTCGTGTCCATGGCTAAAATTTATTTTTAAGGATAAATAAATATTATTGGTGTTAGCATGGTTTTGAAATTCTACAACACGCTGACGAGAAGAAAGGACGTCTTCAAACCATTAAAAGAAGGTGAGGTGAAAATATATTCCTGCGGTCCTACTGTTTATGATTACCCCCATATAGGGAATCTGAGGGCATTTGTCTTCTATGACCTGCTGAGGCGCTATTTGAAATACAAAGGATTCCGCGTGAAGCACGTGATGAACATTACTGATGTGGATGACAAGACCATCAGGAACTCGAGGAAAGAAGGGCTGACACTCAAGAGTTTTACCGAGAAGTACACGAAGATATTTTTTGATGATCTGAGGAGGATAAACATCGAGAAGTTCGAGTTATATCCCAGGGCAACGGAACATATAGGGGATATGGTTGAACTGGTTAAGATACTTCTGAAGAAGGGTTTTGCATACAGGGGGAGAGACGGTTCGGTCTACTACAAGATTTCGAAATTCAAGGAGTACGGGAAGCTCTCGAAACTCGATATTTCGAGCCTGAAAGCGGGTGCGAGAGTCTCGCAGGACGAGTACACGAAGGAGGAGGCAAAAGATTTCGCTCTGTGGAAGGCGTGGAATCCGGATGACGGAAATGTCTTCTGGGAGACCGAGATAGGGAAGGGGAGACCGGGATGGCACATAGAGTGTTCCACCATGTCCATGAAATATCTCGGACCTACCATCGATATACATACCGGAGGCGTTGACCTCATATTCCCCCACCACGAAAACGAAATAGCACAATCGGAAGCCGCTACAGGGAAGCCGTT
>CAYWSC010000333.1:0-2602 GCA_964460695.1 Hadarchaeota archaeon (SeqCode) | reverse complement strand
GCAGGGCGGGTGACTCCGGCCTTAGGTGGTAGTTTCTCTGCTTGGGATCGACGAAGAGTGGATCGTCGATAACGCTGTGCTGGTCAAACTTGTGGCCCAGAATCGTCAGCCAATTGCTGAACGGTCCATCGGCCGGCCCACCCGAGATCGTAAGCCTGCCCCTAGGCTTCCAGAAGAGGTTGTAGTCGGACTCTGCTACCCGGGTCTCGTTCCAATTTATGAATCCGTAGACCGCGCCGTCTTTGGACTCGAAGTAGAATATGTTCCTCAGGTACACGTGTCCCTCGCACTTCTCGCCGCCCATCTCCATGCTCCGTATCGCAGCGGAGTTTCCGCGAGCCACGACTAGGATGTTGTTCTCGATGCGGTTGCCAATCCCCTTGGTGAAGATGCACTGATCCCCGCCGGTTCCGTGGACCCCGTAGATGATATTGTTCGTTACGTTGAAGTAGTTCGTGGCATCGTCGAGGTACATCCCGCTCTGGAGGCCGAATTCGAAGTTCCCCACATCGTGGATAAGGTTGTGGTCATAGACGTTGTCCCGTCCCGGTCCCCATGACTCCATGGCCCCGGTGTCCTGGCTGTCGAGGTTAACGCGGTAGATGTTGTTGTAGGCCAAGAGGTTGTTGCGCGAGTGGAGGAGGTCCCAGTGGTTCTCCCAAGTCACGTTTTCCAGCCTAGCGCGTAGCACCTGGTAGGGCATGCCCTTGATGGTTGTGCCGTAGCGCGGCATATCATGGATCTCGTTGTGGACAATCTTGTTGTGCCCGCTTTGGTAGATCCTCACGCCGTATCCGTGGCCCACGAGGCGTCCGCAGTGATGGATGTGGTTGTTCTCCACCACGTTGTGGTGATTCACATCCTCCCGACCCGGGGCAAGCCCCATCAGGGATACGCCGTGCAGCCCATTGTAGCGAATCAGGTTTCCATATACCACTATTCCCTGCGCGTGCCCCGACACGAGAACGCCCGACTGGCCGCCATTCTCGATCTTGCAGAACTTGACAGTGCAGTTTTCGGCGCCACTGATCCTAACCACATCCTTCTTTGAGATCGCCAGATCGAGGTTCTCGAAGTGCAGGTTTCTGACCGTCCCATTCGGCGGGCTCCCATGGATTGATATGAGGTTCTCGGCTGTCGCCACAACGTAGGTCTGGTTCTCGACCGGCAGCCTGGTGGGCCAGCAGTAGACCTTGCGTCTGGTGTTGTCTATTTGACACTCGCCAGGGATGTCGAGGAGGGCAAGCACGTTCTTTATGTAGTAGCGGTTGCCCCTCGTCATCGGGTATCCTGCGTCGCTCCCCATGACTATCGTCCTGTTCTCGGGGTTTATCGAGACCAGCTTCTTGTCCTGTGTGAACCAGTCATGCCCTTGCCATATGAAAACCCTGGCCTCCGAGATGTCCCATCCAGATGGATCTAGATCTCCCTGCCTATAGGTGAATGCACTTCTCTCCCGACCCTTTACAGGGCCAGATATCTCGAAGTAGCCCGTGTTTGGCTCCCTCGCGATCTGCATGCGTCGGCCGTTCTCGAAGAGTTGGTTTGTCTCCACCCCTTCCGGCAGATCGGCCGTCCATATCGAACCGTTGAACCTCTCCCAGCCCTTGATCGGTACTCCCCCCACGAGAATCGCCGTTTCCCCCGGATACGAGGCGTACGTGACGGAGTGCTCCAAGGTTCCGGAGTCGTTGGCCCCGAAGCTCAGGCCCTCGGGGAGGTAGTAGGTCCCGCCTCTGATGAAGACCGTGACATTCCTCTCCAGTCCACGGGCGATCTCATTCCTGACCGCCTCCACTGCCCTCTGGATCGACCTGAAAGGCCCGTCGGTGTGAGCCGTGTTAGGCTCTTCCAGAAGTCCCGACCAGGAGTCATTCCCGTCCTTCGAGACGTGGAAAACAGTCTCGCCTTGCCGGCCCCCTTCCCAAGCGATCACCAATAGAACCACCAACACAATTCCTATGAGGAGAGCGCCCAGCGTCTCTCTAGCAGTCCACAACCACGAGCCCCCATGGGAACAGAAGCAGCACTTGAAATAGGTGACTCACCAACCAGGTCGCCCCTCTGGGCCGGGGAAGAGGGGCGATCGCCAAGGTAGGGGTAATTCGGCCAAGGCTAGGAAGCTTGAATCACTTCAAGTTCCTTTCCAAGCCAGTCGTTCCAAGCACCAAAACCCGGATCCGACATTTCCACTTTGTTCCGACATGGGCGTCAACACAGCCAGCGTCTAGAACGACAGGACTGAGTCGGCCTCCAAGCACAGGTCGTTGAGGGTGGCCGCCCCGACCACCTTCGCTCCTTCTATGATCTCACCACTTGGGATGCCTAGGAGCTTGCTCGACTGGTCGCAGACCAATAGCTCAACCCCCGCATCCAGCGCCTGGTCAATCACCTCTCTTAGGCTTGGGAAGCTCCCCATCTTGACCTTTTCCGCCTCTCCTCTCTTTACGACAGTCACTCCCTTGATCAGGAAGTAGATCGTGGCCTCCAGTCCCATGGCTCGAGCCATTGTTGCCAGAATGAAAGGTGCATACAGCCGTTCGGGAGTGTCCGTCCCACTTGTCTGGACGTACAGGATCTTGGTCATCTCTCTTTTGCCCCC
>CAYWSC010000332.1:0-2614 GCA_964460695.1 Hadarchaeota archaeon (SeqCode) | reverse complement strand
ACCCCTGAGGATCAAGTTCTACGAGGAGGAGCTTCTCTCAACAATGCAGAAATAACGTTTCGAGCACCGCATCACAGCGAGTCATAGAAGGTTGGAAGATCGGTGTCTTCGAGGCCGGCGCAGGTGTCGGTGTCGAGAGCGCCAGTACACCGGCCTGCCCAGTGATGCCTGCTAACTCTTAAACATCTCCTGCAGGTTCTTGAGCCCCTGCTCGGCGTTTCTTGCCATGATTCCCTCGACTTTGACCTTGTCGATGATCTTCCCCAGCACTGAGTAGGGAAGCTCCCACTCCATCCGGAAGTGTACCCGGGTCCTATCCTCCCCAACGGGCTCCAGTCTCCAGAGACCCTCCATCTTCGGCCCTTCAGGGGTGTACCAGCCTATAGACCTGTTCTCCTCGTAGTCCCTAATGACGGTTTCATACACCAGTTCCCTTCCCTCTGATGGCTCCACAACACACCTGGCTCTCGTCCCGTTTGCCCCAGGGCCCTCGCCGACTATCTCGGCCTTCTTGATGCCCGGCATGTACTCGGGCATCCTTTCCAAGTGGCTTATCAGGCCGAACACCTTCTCCACAGGAGCGTCTACCTCGACGGTTTTCTCAACCTTTCCCCAGGAAGCACCCCGCTGGCTTTGCCCAGATCTCCCTCAAAAGCTTTGCGGCCCATGAGCTGTTCGCAGCGCTACGACCCCTAGATCGTCCTTGGAGAGATGCCCTTGCGAAAAACCGTGTGACAGGCAAGGGGGATTGTGCGTCAGATCAGGGAGCGCCGGGGAAGGGAGTCGAACCCTTGCGCCCCAAATTGGGGCACCAGCTGTCTAGGGGCCAGCCACTCCAGGCTGGCGCATATGGACGACGCAGAGGTCTTAGTCCACTCTGCCACCCCGGCACCGGCTGCGAAGAACCCTGTAGCCCGACTTCTTCGAGACCTCTTCCACCTCTCCGAAGACCCGGGCCATGAGCGAGGACAGGGTCTTGGCGCCCATCCTCGTCCTCGCTACGAGGACAAGGCTTCCCCCGTCTCTTAAATATTTAGCAGATTCCTCCACAACGGCCTGAACGGTCGATCGTCCGGCCCGGATCGGAGGGTTGCAGAGTACCGCATCAAACCTCGCACTGAAGGGAGCGTAGAGGTTTCCCCAAACCACAAGCCAAGGCGCAGTGGCGTATCTCTCAAGGTTCCTAGCGGCAAGCCAGGTCGCCCAGTAGTTCACGTCGACCGCGGCAACAATCGCTCCCCTCAGCGAGGCTGCCACGGCGATGGGACCGTAGCCGCATCCCAGATCCAAGACAAGTTCTCCTTCAGCGACCTCCATACTCTCGATCAGGAGCCTGGTGCCAGTGTCAAGGCGCCTGTAGGAGAAGACGCCCGGAGATGTCAACAGCTCCAGCGAATGGCCGTACAGCTGTGTTGAGATCTGACCCAGCCTAGTCGGCCTTCCCCTCCTCTCGGCGAAGTAGTGGGCCCGATGTCCCTCATAGGAGATCTCCTCTCCGAGCGGACCTCGAGTACCGCGTTTCACCGCCAACTAGAACCCCTTTGTTGAAAAGGGAATCACCGCGTCCCCTGTCTCCAGTACCTTGGGTACAGCCCTCTCTCCATCACGACCCTAGAAAGCAGGGCGGCTATCCCCGAGTCGGCCGAGAAGATCTCCTTCGCCGACATCTTCGCCTCTCCCAAGCCTACCAGCTCCCCCTTCAAGGTCAGAACAGCAACCTCCCTCCCCGGTTGTACGGTGCTCTCGCACTTGACAATTCCAGGCGCTGCAAGAGGCGCCCCGTTGCACAACGCCTCCACGGCGGTGTCTCTAACCCAGATCTTGGGCAGGCCCTCTATGTACGCCTCCACCGGCCTGACGAGCCTCCGTATCTCCGATTCGTCTCCTTCACGGTAGTAGTGGACCGCGTCCACCAAGTCTTGTAGCGTACACGAGTCCTCCTCCGAGAAGATGCCGGATCGGATCCTCCTCAGCTCTGACATGTTCGCCCCGGCCAGCATGGCCTCCCCCATGTCCCTGCAGAGCTTCCGGATGTACGTGCCAGCCTCGCATTCGACCTCAAAGAGAAGATCCCTCCCCATCCTCTCCAGTAGCCTCAGCTTCCTGATGGTGCGGACCCTCGGCTCCCTCTTCACGGCCGACTTCATGGGGGGAGTCTGGATTATGGGTCCGACGAACTCTGCCGCCACCTCGTCTATCCTGTCGTCAGCCACCTCGTCATGGAGGGTCATTACGAACACGTAGGCCTTGTCCAAGCCCTGGATGTAGCGGATAACCCTCGTCGCCCTCTCGAGGGCCACAGGCAGGACGCCTGAGACCCTCGGATCCAGAGTTCCGCCGTGGCCGGCCTTCTCAACGCCCAAGATCTCCTTGGCCCAGGCAACCACCTGGTGAGAAGTCGGTCCTCTCGGCTTGTCTAGGTTTACTATCCCGTACTTCAAGAGAACCGGTACCGGCCTCTCCGACGGCACGTACCCGTAGGCCGGGTCGCTGGTCTCCCTCGACCTGAGGTATATCTCCGCCTTCATCCAATCCTACTCGGCTTGCAAGCGGCGCCTAGGCGATGAACCCCTCGAGCAGACCCGACTCCTCAAGGACCTTGATTATCTCCTCG
>CAYWSC010000331.1:0-2625 GCA_964460695.1 Hadarchaeota archaeon (SeqCode) | reverse complement strand
GAGGACGAGGACGGCGGGAAAGAGGAGGCTCGTCGTCGCCGGCGTCGACAGCCGTTGGCTCGACATGAGGAGATTCCTAGAGCAGAGAGGGCTTAGGCCTGTCAACGACTACATAAAGATGGAGTACACAGGAGCCCCGCTGCCAAGGGTCCAACTGCCTCCAGGCTACAAATCTAGGACGTATAGACCGGGAGATGAGGCGGGCTGGGCTAGGTGCATCAACCGTGCCTACGAGACGGAGAGGGACAAGGCGAACTGGACCGCCCAAAAGGTGATGAAGAGCTTTGTCGGGAGCCCGAGCTTCATGCCCGATGGATGCTTCTTCGTCACCAAGGACGAGGAAATCGTAGGTGCCTGCATGGCTTGGAGAGAACCCTCCGAGGGACCTAGGCGGGGACGTCTCCACTGGCTGGGCGTCGACCCCGACCACAGGGGGAAAGGGATAGGGAAGTTCCTCGCGGTGAGGGTGGTCGAGTACCTCCTCTCCCACGGCCTGGACTCCATATACCTAGTGACGAGCTACACCTATACCAAAGCCATACCGCTCTACAAGAGCATAGGCTTTGTAGAGACCCCGCGGATCCTGGACTACTACTTCGACCTGGACTCGCCCACCAGCTCGAGGTAGTAGGAGCGGTAGTCCAGAATCCTGAAGCCCAGGTCCTTCGCGTACTGGATGAAGGCCCTCATCACCGACAATTCTGGATCGGCCCTGATCGATGACCAGTCGTGGGAGCCGTATCCCCAGACAATACCTCTGTCTGCAAGATCGTCTGCCGTCTGCTTGAGGAAGGCCAGATAGCCGTCAAGATTCTCCCAGCCGTTGAGCTCGCGCCAGTGGACATCCTGCCATCCATTTAGGGGGAACTCGACTATCCCCGGGAAACCCTGTGGCTCGTAGGTAAAGGGCTGGACGTCGAATGGAACTGGCTGCCAATCCCTCTCGTTTCTAGCCCAAGTCCTGGTGAACCTGATCCCGTTTCTGGAGAGTATCTCGAGGAGATCGGGCCTGTCGCACAGCCCCCTGTAGTATCCCCATGGCCCCGTGATGCCCCAGCACTCGACTCCAAGCTTCTCTTCCAGCAGCCTGTTGGTCTTCGCCACCTCGTCCTCTATCTGGTCCGGCGATCCACCCCTCACCAAGCGGATATGCTTCCCGTCATCCATGCAGACCGTTTTGAGCAATACGTGGGAGTATGTGTGCTGCTCGTAGTCGAAAAAGGTGCTCCTCCTCTTCAGATCCCTCAGCTCCCGCCAGTTGTTCTCCACGACCCTGCCCAGCAGGAAGAAGGTGCACGGGGCCTCGAGGTCCTCGTGTACAGATAAGACGGAGCGAAGAAACCTCCTCACCACAGATGGATCGTCTGCCTTTTCCACGTCGTATCCGATTAGCAGCACGGGTTCCCGCGGCATGTTTCGACGGTCGGTTGAGGCCTAATACGTCTTCTCCTCTGACCAGTCCGTCTGAAACCTGTCCGGGATAGTCTCCGACAACCTCCTAGCCAGCCGCGGGACGTCCTCTGGGCTGATGTTGAAGCTCATCGAGCCCACGGCCTTCTTTCTCTGATCGAAGAATTTGAATCCGAAGCTTGGGCCCACCACCCATCTGCCCTTGGTGAGCCAACAGCTGATGACCGAGGTGAAGGGGATCGGCCTGGCCACCCTTGGAAGCATGTGTTCAACCTCACTGGGTCTCAAGGAGTCCAGGTCGGTGTGGACCAGGCGGTCTGCAAAGGGGTCTTCCCTCCTCCGGGCGAGAGAGCTGCCCAGAAGCATCTCGACCAGCCCGGGAGCATCCTTCGCCCCGCAGCGCCTACGGTTGGGTACCCAGATCGCATCGTCGGTTATGACCAGATGGGTGAGGCCGTCCTTGCTCGATATGCCCACAATCAAGATTCTATCCTCTGGTCCCAACGATGTCGGTTTGTTCTATCGCCTAATATCTCCTTCCCCGTCCCACGCCCTGGCCACTCCTAGCGACTACAGCGTGTGTAGATACGGCGAATTCGCTTCGCCTGAAGGCTGAGGGGATAAGGATTCTTCAGCTCTCTCGGGCCGGCGGCCTGGGCACTGCCTGAGATGCGGTCAGGATCCGGACAACACCAAGGTTTGGATAGACGACATAACCGGGGCAAACTTCTAGCCATGGCCCATCGGCGATAGGACGACATTTACATTGCGAGCCGGTCTCGTGGCAGATGGATCTCCACCAGCCTCTGAATAGACCCTCCATGATCGCCGCATCAAGGGTTCACAGACCAGAGAGCCAGAGAACCAGAGAGAGGGGATAAGGTGTCGCTATGGCCAGCTCCGGTAGTGTTGTGCCTGCTAGTATTCGGACTCGCATCGTGTTGTGCCCAGGACCATAGCGAGTATAGCGAGTATAGCCCTCTATATGACATTGTTCTCGCCACGCCTGGCAGCTCTCCCACAGGTATCACCACTGACTGGGTATACCAAGACCACTATCTCTGGATCGTTGACTCCGAGACCAGGATGCTCTACAAGGTCGATCCCCAGACAGGGCAGGTCAAGGACACCATCCCCTCGCCGTGCACCGATCCCCAGGACGTTGCCTTTGGTATCTTCGAACCCGGGAAAAGCCTAGGTTCTCTCTGGGTCGTC
>CAYWSC010000330.1:0-2630 GCA_964460695.1 Hadarchaeota archaeon (SeqCode) | reverse complement strand
CCCCCTTCTCTCCACCAGGGCCTCTGCCACCTCTACCAGCCTGTCGGCGGCCTTCAGCCATAATCTCACCCAACGTAGACGTAGACCCATTGCTGGGGCGCCGTGTGGAGTATGCCTGTTCGGTTAGGGTCGATGGAACGGATGTGGGCCTTCTCGCATGGCCGCCATGGACGCTAGATATTCCGCCGAGCGGTAACGCCTCTAAGCTGACCCTAGAGGTCACAGTGGCAAACACCTTGGCCAACCTCCTGACCTCTAGACACGTCTCGGATTGGACAAAGAGGAGGGGCAAGGGGTGGCCAGGACCTTTCCACGTTGGCTGCCAGAGGCTGGAGACAGAGACAACCGGTGGCGGGCTCTTCGGACCGGTCCGAATTCTAGCCAGTTCCAAGGACATCTAGCAATCCAGCAATCCGGGCCCGCCGCGAAGGCCAGAGCTTTCCTCAAGGCGTCTAGCCTGTCCACGAAAGCTGTGTTTGTGTGTCTAGGGCCTTTCGCCCTTCCGCGTCACCGACACCTCTCTGTAAAGACGCCTCTTCACCATGAGGGCCCAAACAACCCCTCCCGTTAGAAGGCCTGTTGCCGTAACCACTAGCCACTCGGTTAGGAAGATCCAGAACAGAGCCTCGTCCTTGGCCCTGAGGGCAAGGGCATAGGCATCCTCCAGGATCCCTATTGCCTCGTCAGCAATCCTCCTGCTCTCCTCAAGATTCAGATCGACGAAGTAACCCTTGGCCTCGACTAGGCGGGCCTTGGCCTCCGACAGCTTTCTGTCAACCCTAGAGGTGTCGGCTCCAAACCTGCTTATGAAGTCGATGGTCCCGGCAACAGTCCTCATCCTGTCGTCTATCTCCCTGAACTTCAGTCGGTTCAGGTGCAGCAGCTGGAAGTCCTCCGGGGGCGTAAGCCCCGCCGTGAAGTAGGCTATGCTGCTTACAAAGTCGGGGTAGTGCTTCCAGTAGATGAAGCTAACGCCTGCCGAGGTCACTATCGTCGGGCTGCCGATGGGGCCCCTGAACCCGGTCGGCGAGGCGAAGAACCTTCCCTCCCCGATATCCCACCAGGTCCATCCGGAGTGTTTTGCGCCCCCCATGGTCGGCACGAGCTGGGAGATCTCGTTGGAGCCTGGTCTGAGGCTCACCACGTTGTGTCCGGCGAATAGGTTGTGTTTCTCGTACTCGTCCCACGGTGTATGGCTGGCCAGCTCGTCGTTACGAGCCGTAACCACGTTCCTGACGTAGCCGCCCGTCTCGGTGGTGACCCCCACCGGCATCACGTCGGCCAAGACGGTGTCGCCCCATGAGGGAAAGCCGTAGCCCGCGCCGAACGCCTCCGGCCCCCCGCCCATTATCAGACCGAGGCCATCCACCTTGCAGCCTTCCGCCATCCACTCGAGGGTCTTGGGCGGGAATCCGACGTAGCTCGTGTCGTCAAGCCAGATCACGTCATACTTGGTAACCATATCCTTCTTCGACCTAGGCATGTACAGGCGCATGGCCTTTCGGACAAGTTCCGTCGGAAGGCCAAAGAGGTTGCCCGATATCGGGGTTACTGAGAGGAGGGGATCCAGCCTGAGAACTGGATACGGGTTGGCGCAGGAGAAGGGCGCACCGACATAGATGACCCTTATCACACCTGTATCGGGATCCCTCTTGAGATCCCGGCCGAGCGAGCGGGTGAGAGATACGATAAGAATGAGGACCATCACCCATGCCGTGCGCATAGGGACCAGCCAGGTCCGATTCTTAAAAATGGATGTTGATTACACCCCGCCTTCTCGCCAAGGCAGTTGGAGAGATGCAGGGGACGAGCTGCCGAATCGAATCCGAGCCCGTCCTATCCAGCCGATTTCAGCCTCCTCTTCCTCTGTCTGGCCCGGTAGAACGCCATGTACGGCTCGCGGTCGAGGACCTGACCGTTCTCCTCGAGTAGCTCTTGGATCCGTCCGACATCCACCGCGGAGAGATCGACTTGGCTGGCCATGGCCAATGCGCAGGAGATTCCCGCGGCGAACCCTGTCTGGGCACACGTCGTGAGAACCCTGAAGGAGCTCATCGCCATCTGATCCCCAGAGATGCATCGACCGGCGACGGCCAGGTTCCTTGCCCCCCTCGGCACCAGACACCTGAACGGTATGTGGTACGGGGGGACCAGGTCGGTTATCCCGGTTCCAGCACGCTGCAGGACGTCCGGCCAGTGGTAATCTATCTGGTAGGTTCCGACCGCGACGGCGTCGGGGAACTCCCTGCCAGACCTCACGTCCTCCTCGGTCAGCACGTAGTTTCCGACTATCCTCCTGCCCTCCCTAACTCCGAGGCCGGGTGCGACGTGGGAGAGCCTATAGGTGTCGAAGCGTCTTCCCCTGTAACCCTTTGTCTGCAGGTGGTAGACCAGCCCCATCATCTGCCTCCACGCCGAGAGCTCCGCCTGGGTGTGGCTCCATCCATCGGTGACGTCTCCTCCGACGACCTTCATCTTCACGAAGATCGTGTGGGGTGTGACCTGGTCGACCGAGGTCATCGGCATGTCGTCCGCCTTCCAGGTCGGACAGCCTGGTGGAAGGCGAGGCTCTACCCTCCGCCCAACATCCTCCATCCAGAAGCAGAGGCTCATTGGAAGCTGGAGGCTTT
>CAYWSC010000329.1:0-2641 GCA_964460695.1 Hadarchaeota archaeon (SeqCode) | reverse complement strand
AGGGCGATAATCTCCCGCCACCAATCTGAGGCCAATTTCAGCTCAGCCCTTTCGCTCCTTGATCTGGCCGAATCCCGGCTGGCGCAAGGCCAGCTGGACGAGGCCTACGAGCTATTGTCTAGGGCGCGGAGACTAGTGGACAAGATACTGGGAGGCGATCAGCCTGACGAGGGTCCAAACCCAGTCCAGACGCCTTGGCTCTACGGCTACATAGTGGTGTTCGACCACGAGCCTACGGATCAGGATTGGAACGTGCTAGCGAAATCGTACAATGCGAGCAAAATGTTCCCAGCTACAGGCTACACGGACAATGAACATGCGTTTTGGGTGAGGGTTAATGGCACCTCACCAGAAGAGCTGAGGATAGCACCAGGGGTCGTAGACGTCATAGTGCTTAGGGGCGCCCCGGTTCAGACGGAGCAACAAGTGAACGACATGTCAGTTGCGACTGTGTACGCGCTGGCGTTCCTCTCAGCCGCAGCGAAGCTCAAAGCAAAGTTCAAAAAGTTAAAGTTATAAACTTCGAATTCATTTCGTCATGTGACGAAGTGATATTTTGATCGATGAGATACGGCGCCTAAAAGAAGAGATCCGCGTTCTCGAGGAGAAGATAAAGGACCTCGAGGAAAAGCTGGCCGAGGAGGCCAGGCAGAGCGGCGAACAAAAGCCCGCTGAAGGCTCCGGCACGGGATCAGAGGAGACGGAAAGAGAGGCGGAGACTCGGCCTACAGGCGAAGGGGAGGAGGGCCGCAAGCCCAAGGCATCGATGATCGTGACCAAGACTGACGACGGAAAGATCATCATCGATGTCGGCTACATGGGCGAAATCCTAGAAGAGGTCGTTACCGGGATAAAGGGAGAAATAGAGAGATCGGTAATGGTTGGTGCGGAGAAGGTCAAGGAGTCTGCAGAGAAGATCGTGGTGAGAAGGGACATAGATAGGGCGCGATCCTCGAAGGTCTTTGCAGCAGCGGGCAATGAACACAGGTTAAAGATCCTGGAGGAACTCGAAAGGGGTGGCAAGTATGCCGGCGAGCTGGAGGAAAAGGTCGGCGTGTCCGCCAGCACCCTTTCGGCTCACTTGAAGATACTGGTCGAGTCTGGACTTCTCCAGCAGGAAGGGCCCCGGGGCAGGTACCTCCTCACACTCCTGGGGAGAAGAATCCTCAGGTGGGCTAGATTTCTGTCTAAGGCTTAGCAGCCTTTTCCCCGGCCTTCCGAAGGACGCTTTTTCAAGTTTCGACACGACGAAAAGACGTGAAAGCGTCCTATCTCCTCGTGTTCGTCTCACTATTCCTGGTCGTTTTCCTTCCAGACGCCTCGGCGGTGAATAGAAGAATTAGAGTCGTATGCATGGGCGATGTGATCGACCAGTACGGTGGCTTCAACAGCTTCGTCGTGATAAGAACTGATCCAGCAATCGATACGACACTTGTTCCCTCAAGGCCCAGCTACCTTGGCTTCGATAGAGCTCGACGGAACATGCGGATATACATGCCGAGGACCTACAGCCAACTCAAGGAGAACTACGATCTGATCGTGATGAGCGATGCAGACAGAACCGTTTTCGATGCCACCTGGGTAGAATGGATGGCAAGAGGAGTCAAGGAGGGGGGATTGGGACTCCTCTGGCTGGGCAGCATTGCAAGCAACAGCTTCCCAAGCTGGGAGGGAACTACCATTACACAGGTATTGCCGTCTGAACCTTCACCCGAGTTGGACGTCTCGGGCAGCTTCAAGGTGAGAATTCATGATCGCGGAGAGCCCCTCATGAGGATACTCGCCTGGGAGGACTCTCCCCCACTGGCGAATCTAAACACACAGATTCCGAGGGACGCGGCTCGGGTCTTTGCCCTGACCGACAGTCCTAAGGGATATCCCTTGATCACTTACTGGGAGATAGGAAGCGGTAGGGCTCTCTGCTTCGCCAGCAAGTTTCCCAACGGAGTCGCACCGTGGGCGAGAGACTGGCAGTACTTTCCAGAGGCCATGATCTTTCTGGCGTACAGAACGGGCGACCGGCCGCTCCCAGACGATGTGTCTCTCTTCAGCCAGCTGATATCCGACTTTGGCGACTTTGAGATGAGGAACTCCATGGTGGTCTCGGTGATCAACTTCGTGGAGCAGTTTGGTGGGAGAACCGACAAGCTGTATCGTCGACTGGACGAGCTAGGCCTGAAAAAGAAGGCGGCAGAGACCGCCTACCTGGCCGGCGACTACGCGTCCTCACTGGAAAAGATGAGGGAGATACGGGGTGGTCAACAGGCGCTCATGAGGGATGCTATGGAGGTCAAGGACTCAGCAATGTTCTGGGTGTACCTCACGGAGTGGTGTGCCATCACGGCGGCTATCCTCATCTCAGGCGTCGTTCTCTGGGGCCTAATGGTGAGGAGGAGGCTTTACAGGGAGGTTTATACGTCTCGTCTTGGCCAGACCTAGGCCAGGCTTAGAGATACGATTTCGAGGGATCGCAGATACCTACGGAAGTCAGAGAGTGGTAGGGAGCAGAACGTATCCTAAAGTCTGGGGGAAGGACATTGGAGCAAGAGTTTTATTGAGGAGGGGTGACGGGCGCGGAAATGGGTTGCTCCCACACTTTCCTCATGGATCACCTAACAATCACATTTCTAGTAATGCTTCT
>CAYWSC010000328.1:0-2693 GCA_964460695.1 Hadarchaeota archaeon (SeqCode) | reverse complement strand
CCCCAAACATTTTTCTTTCGATCATACCAAATCCTACCGGTGCTCTTGGTGCAGGAGGGTACTTTTCGCAAGGTATGCATAACGCTGAGGAGGGACCAGGTCAGAGATCTGAAATCACGGTCGGCAAACCTCTCCAGGATAATTAGGGACGCGATAGACTACTACCTTACCCTTGACATAGGGAGCAGTGACATAGCCATATACGAGATTAGGCGAGACGTCAAGAAGCTCCTTGACATTCTGGCCACCGGAAAGGCCCAGCCGAAGAGGCGACGCAAAGAAGCGCCGCCCTCCAAGGAGCGGGCGAAGGATCTAGGTCCCCTTGCCTCAATAGTGAGGGACGAGAAAGACGAGCAGATAATCCGCCTCATGATGCAAAAGGGCCACGAGAACACCGCTAGGCTGGTTGAGGAGCTCGGATATTCGAGGACAGAGAGCGTTAGAGACAAGTTGAACTCGCTCAACAAGCGATGTAGAGAGAGGTTTGGCAAGCCCCTATTCAGGTACTTCAGGAGCAGGGACGGCGTCCAGTACTCCTGGTGGATGATGCTGGATTTGGAAGAGATCACTAAGGGGAAGAAACAGGAAAAGTAACTTTCGAAAACTTTTGTGTTTCATCTGTGTAGCTAGGGTATGCGGTTCAGATCTCTTCAAAATGAAAACTTGCTCCTAGGGAAAGAAATAAAAGTTCGCTAAGCATACACTTTACGAACTTTATTTAAAAAGGACGGGGCCTCATTTGGAATTCGAGGATGCAATTGAGCTCGCTGACAGCGCCTGGGAGCTGATGGGGTACTCCCCCAGGACCAGGCACAGATATGTCCTCCAGATAAGGCGTATGGCGGGCGAGATAGGCAAGCCTCTCTCCTCGTTGACTGCTGAGGATTTGAGGAAGTACCTTCTCCGGATCAAGCACAGAAGGTCGCTGTCGAACTCCACTGTGTACAGTCAGGTCAACGCCATCAGGGCCTTCTTCAAGGTCCTCTCGGACAACGGAGTGATCGAGCACAACCCTGCCGAGGAGCTCCCGATCCCCAAGAGACAGAGAAAGCTTCCAACCTATCTCTCGCCCCGCGAGCTCTCCGCCCTCCTAGAGGAGTCGCGGAGAAACCTTAGAGATCACTGCCTCCTGGAGTTCATATACGCGACCGGGGTAAGGGTCTCGGAGGCAGTCGAAATGAGGGTTGAGAGCGTGAACCTAGCGGACCGGACGGCCTTCGTCAGAAGGGGAAAAGGCGGAAAGGACCGCTTGGTCATAATGTCCGAGCACGTGGCCCGGGAGCTACAGGAATACTTGAATAAGCGTTCGACGCCTTCTCCCTTCCTCTTTACCAACCGGTGGGGGAGAAAGCTTACGCCTCGTTATGTCGAGAAGATGATCAGGAGGTACGCGGAGAAGGCGGGCATAGAGAAGAAGGTAACGCCTCATGTCCTGAGGCATACCTTCGCCACCCACATGCTTGAGAACAACGTGGACATAAGGGCAATACAGGAGCTTCTAGGGCACAGCTCCCTAGCAACAACCCAGGTGTACACGCACGTAACCGCCGAGAGGCTCAAGCGGCTTGTGGGCAGGCACCCCAGGGAGGGGCTTGAGGCCAGGGGATAGAGCGAAAAAGCGCCCCGGTATGATTTGGTAATACTTTCCCATAATTCCCGCCTACACCCTCGTGCTAGGGACGGGAGCCCCCAAACAGTTTTGAGAGCGGCCTTCGCCGGGCCCGTGTGGCGCTTTCTCCTTTGAAGAGCTACGGGCCTGCTCCCGTATCCGGCCGCCTGTGGTGCAAGGCCATATCCTCTGGGCCTAAGAGCCTCATCACCTACTCGAGGTTCCCCGTGATGGATGCAGGGGTACATCTGAGGACATACCTCCCCTCCCTTGGAACCTTCGGCCCGCCGGTCGAAGCGCCTCTTCCAAGGGGGCCGCTGGCAGAGTACCCCGGGCAGGGGATCTTGGTGTACGATGAGCGTACCGGGATGCTCGCTCTGCACCGAGTCGACCCAGCTGGACTACCCACGGCGAAGGGATCTCAACTTATGAACCTGCGTGATGTCGTTGACCGGATGGAGCCACCTCTGAGGAGCAGAAACATCTGCGCCATTGCCGTTGGGGACGTGACGGGCGACGGGGTTGCCGACCTGGTCCTAGCGCTTCAGAGCTGGGAGGCGGATGGTTACTTCCCCGAGGCAAAGAGATGGGGTCATCCAGGCTACCGTCCCTACCAGCCGAGGATCGGATCGTTTGGGGGCTTCGACCCTGAGAGGGACGAGACCTCGCCCTTCTGGGGGGACAGAGAGCTCGCGCAGCATCTTCCCAGTTCCCAGAGGGATCACGAAGGTTGCGTTAGAGCATCGACCGACGGGGTGTTCGGGGGCTTTGCCGGCAGGGAAATCCTCTGCACGGCCCTACCAAAGGAGGGCCCGGATTGGGAGTTCAGCACGAGACGAACCTACAGGGGGAATTCCCCACAGACGGTCTTCGCCGTCCTAGAGGGGCAGGGGGGACAGGGGGCTTTGGAGGACTGCGACCCTCCGTTCCTCTACGCCGGGCCGTTGCTAACAATCACCGAGACCTATCTTAGATGCTTTGGAAGGGCAGACATCTGTGTGCTTCCGAACGGCGATCTGATGGCGATTGACTTCGTTGGGAGGATCAGGTACTTCAGAAAGACGGCGAGGGGGAGACCCCTCCT
>CAYWSC010000327.1:0-2709 GCA_964460695.1 Hadarchaeota archaeon (SeqCode) | reverse complement strand
TTCTCTTAGCCGTCGGCCTGGATGGTTGCGCCGCCGTTGGAACCGTACTGCATGACCCTCTCTCCGACGGCTTTCAGCGATGCACCAAGGACGTACCTGTCTGGAACCCCGAGTCTTTCGTAGAGCCTCTGTGCCCATTGACACCTAGGTGCCGGCCAGCCCAAGATCCCGATGGGCCGAGGGGCGAGGAGGCCAACCGCCTCCTTCAAGTCCAGAACTGTGAGGATGCCCGGGATGTAGCATCCGTTGAGGTGGGAGTCTGGGAGGCCTTCCAAGATGGCTCCGTCTACAGACTCGTCGAAGGCTGCGACGTACAGGCATGCGGCAGCTGCGTCCCCTGCTCCGTACAGATAGACCCGTCTCCCATCTAGGACGCCGGAAGATCTGAGGAAGTCCAGCGCCTCGGCAAGGTCGTGTATCCAGAGGGTCACAGTGCTGAGCCCGACAAGAGACAGCGCTCTTAAGACTTGACCGGAGACAAAGCCTCCCTCCAAGCCGGTTCCCCTCGGCTCCACGGTGACGATCTGGACCCTTGGGAAGCGCTCTCGAAGTCTTCCCAGCAGGCCCTGGCCATCGATCTGCAGGTTGGCTAGGGCGACGATGGCATCCTTGGGATCCGCCGGGGGGATCCAAACCTCGATCCACACATCCATGCCGGCCACGCTGCCAGAATACTTGACGTACCTGGACTCCCCTGCTAGCCAGTCACCAACCATTCTTACCGTCAGTTTCTCACCGTCCAGAATCGTCGGGAAGACTCTTTCCCTGAGCCTGGAGAGGGTCTCGTCTCTCGCTGAGGACCAGTCGCCGGGGCCGGAGGGAAGCTTCACGCCGCCCCTGATGGTGAGCAGCTCGGGTAGAATGTCAAGCCTATCGGGCTGGGGCGGCCTCCCGTTGAACACGGTCACCACGTCCTCAGGGTTCTCCCCCTCCGGTCCGAGGGAAGCAGGTGGATGCTCCTCGCAGGCGACGTGGGCGTCAAACCATCTGTTTATCGCGTCGATGGCCTCGCGGCTGTACGAATGGGGGCCAGGGTATTCCAGGAGCTGACAGTTGTCAGACGCGCCGTAGAGGTCGTATATCCTCCTCAGCTTCCGGTACAGCAGCCTGTACTCCTCGGGGCTGAAGAGGCTGTCTTCAGTGGCGTAGCAGAGCAAAAGCGGCCTAGGCGCTATCAATGCTCCGAAGTCCGCGTTGTCCCTGAAGTAGGGATTCTGCATGTACATGCAGTCACAGTGGTGGAGGAAGCTCCTGTGCGAGAGGGTGTAGCCTAGGGACGTTACGCCGGCCACGCTTGCCACCGCCTTTATCCTCTCGTCCGCCGCTGCAAGGTAGAAGCTGTGCGCCCCACCGCCGGAGATCCCCGTTGCGCCGATTCTCTCGGGGTCCACCTCTGGGAGGCTGCAGAGCAGGTCAAGCGCCCTGATAGAGTTGAGGAGCTCGCCACCGGCAGCAGTGTATCCTCGGGAGATCCAGTCCCAGCGCCTGCCCCAGTAGGTCCCCCTGTGGCTGCCGGGGTTGTCGTGCTGCTCGATGGTGTCGAAGAGGAGGGCTACATAACCTCGCCGGGCCCACATGATTCCGTGGTGCTGGTATCCGTGGATCCCTATCGCCCGGTGTCCAGACACATAAAGCACGCCTGGCAGCCTGTCGTCGGGGAGCGGGTCTGGGTAGTATACGGTTCCACTGCCCAAGCATTCCGGCAGGATCTGGTACGAGACCTTGACGGCTCTGTATCCCTCTCCGCGGAACTCTCCGTGCCGCCGGAGGCACAGATCGGTTCTGGTTGGAAGGGGATACAGGCCGGCCGACTTCAGAAGCTCCTCCCTTCTTTTTTTCCTGGATTTCTCCCAGTCCTCAATGGTCTCTATGCCGCCGAGCGCTCCCTCGGAGATGCTCTTTGCCTTCGAGACGACGTATTGCCAAAGGGTCTTCCCCATCTGACGCATCTCCTGGTTACTGGTGGACGGTTGATCCATCCTCTAATATCTACTTCCCGAGGGTCCGTCAACCCAGCTCCGGGGTGGAAGTACGCAAACAGACGCGCGTACCGGAGAATAGATTTGCGTTTGGGCGGAGAATAGATTTGCGTTTGGGCGACGTTCTCGGGAAATCCTTTAAACAGGCGGCGTGGAGCCTGATAGGGTCTGGGACTTATCCGGGTCTTGATCGGTATGGCCGATGTGACGGAGTTCGACGTGGTCGTTGTGGGTGGGGGAATAGCCGGCTGTTTCGCCGCCATTGGAGCATCCCTGGTGGGCGGACGGGTTCTTCTCGTCGATAGAGGTTCACATCTCGGCGGCCAGGCAACCACTACGGGCGAGAGACAGTTCTGCGGCGACGTTCTCCATGTGAATGACCCGTTCAGACGCATGCTGGAGGATCTGCAGCGCCTCGGATCCCTGGATCCAATCGAGCCAGAGAAGGGGGGCACCCGGTTCGACGGCGTGGCGCTTGCCTTCGTTCTCCAAGAACATATGGCCCGGATGGGCGTTCACCTTCTCCTACACACGACGCTGGTCGGGGCAGACCGATCTGGAGGGCTGGTCACGGGGATAAAGGTCTTCAACAAGGGGGGTCTGCACACCTTCGCGCCGCGATTCGTCATCGACTGCACGGGGGACGCAGATCTCTCCAGCTTCGCCGGTTTTCCAACGGTCAAGGGTGGACCGGTCCACAGGCCCGACGGGTCTGTGGACCAGGGGAAAA
>CAYWSC010000326.1:0-2740 GCA_964460695.1 Hadarchaeota archaeon (SeqCode) | reverse complement strand
TTGTCGCCCTCGGCTCGGCATGCTTCAAACTTGCAGCGCGGTGAGCGCATTCGCAAGCCCTTTTGTTAGAAATGGTCCGTGTGTATGGGTTGGCAGCCAGGCTATCTGACAGCTAGTACTGCTTCGCACCGAGATGGCAGTACAGCCGATCCCAGTTTCACGTCGACGGTAATGATGTGTCTGCCCGGCGGGATGTCCGGGACTGTGACGGGAAGGATGAGCTTGCCCTCCTTCTTTGGAGGTATCCTGGTGCTCCGCGACGATGTAGATCTATCCCAGCCCCTTGGAGGGCGTAGCCAGCAGGTGGCGAGGCGGGTTTTGGTGGAGTGGTTCATCACCACCACCGTCACCTCGACCGTCTGACCTGGGGAACAGTCGTACTCGTAGGGCACGCAGCTGATCCAGCCCTCATCTATCCCGAAGTTGGGGTCGTCCCGTTGGATGAGTTCTTGGAGGGCGAGACGTCTCTGTCTGAGGTTTTCCCTCAGCTTTGAGATCATGCCGGGGCCTAGGGCAAAGGGAACATCCACATGGCTGTTGAACACCATGTCCGGCCTGTCCTTCTCGAGGATCGATAGACACCGATGGTACCCCACGCCATCGCCGAGGAGGTTTCTGTTCTGGCAGCAGTAGTCGTCCAGTCCAGCCATGGTGAAGGAGTCCCCCGAGAAGAACATCCTCACTCCCCTCCCCTCGACGAGCAGTCCGCCGTGGTACAGGGTCTGGCCCGGAAGGTAATACGAGGTAAGCGTGAACTCCCTCCACTTCCATCTCTCCCCGTCTCCCGTGGTCCTGTCGACCTCAACTCTGTTGGGCGAGATGCACGGCAGCCTCCAGTGACGCGGGTTCTGGACGACCATTGCGACGTGCTCCTCCGCCACGACTTCGAAGTCGAAGGCCTCTCTGAGCTGCCCAATCCCGTCGACGTGGTCATCGTGGTAGTGGGTTATCCACAGCTGGTCTATGCCACGTATCTCTCCGCGGGCGATGAGTTCTCTTAGGGACTGCGCAACCTCGGCCGATCCGCAGTCCATCACGAAACAGCTCCCATCGGACGAGGTGAGGATCCAGCTGGTGCCGATATGCCGTAGAAAGGGCGGAACGGGAAGGGTTCTCTCAAAGGGGACGGAATCCTGGCCCGGGATGTACTTTGGGAAAAGGTGGGGAAAGTAGTGGCGTAGAGAACTGGCTGAGGCGTAGAGCGAGTAGCACTGATCCAGCCTCTTTCGAAGGTTCGGGATCGCCTGTAGGGGCCTTTGGACAAGACCTCCGTGGGTTGGAACGAGGAGATCGAGTTTCTCGTCCTCCAGCCTTCCCAGCGAAGCCTTCAGCTCAGGGAGAGCGCCCATGAATCCGTGGTAGTCGCTAGTTCCGACTCCCTTTTGGAGGCTGTAGATCTCCCAGAGCCTGCCGTCCCCGCAGATCAGGTCTCCGCAGAAGGCGACCTTCGGTCCATCAGGATTCAGGCTCACAACGTAGGTGAGGCTACCATCCGTGTGGCCAGGCGTCGATCGAACCTCGACCTTGAAGGGGTTCCAATCCACCGCATCGCCCTCCGAGAGTCCGCGGGTGGGTGCGACGGGGCTGACCGGTGCCATGTGGCTGGGTCTGAAGTCGTAGATGTGCCATCTCGCCGATGGATCGCCCCAGAACTTCTCCGGATCCTCGAACAGCCAGCGTTCGTCCTCTGGGACGAAGATCTCAAGCCTGCTTGGAACCTGATCCAGCCCCGCGAACTCGTCTCTGTGGTAATGCGTCAGCATCACCCGCGCTACCCTTGGAAGGCCCAAACTGCTCGCGGCGTCTAGGGCGTCGGCCTCGAAGCCGAACATCAGTGTTCCTCGCTCCCCTCTGAGAAGGCCTACGTTGATGGCCCCGCGATGCACGAAAAGGTCGTCGGAGACGGCGTAAATGTTCTCGTCGGCATCCAAGGTATCAGCTCTCTTACATCGTCTTGGGAGGATGTCTCTCGGGAACGTTTGCCCTGTACCTGAACCTCATCTGGCTGTCCGCGTACCTGAAGGTATCCTCAAAGGACTTGCGGCCACCCGATGCCTTCCCCGCCAGCCAGATCTGCCCCATGCCGTAGACGGCCTCCCTTGCTCCATCTCTCTCCGGGTCGGCGTACCTCAGGAAGAACTCCTCTAGCTTAGATCGCAGCGACCAGACGATCTTCTCGTACTTGGCTTCGTCGATCAGGTTGACCTTCTCGTCTGGATCCTCCTGGACGTTGTACAGCTCGTTGGGTCCGTACGGATATCTATGGACGTACTTCCAATCCTTGTCCTTGATCATCCTCACAGGTCCGTATTCGTCGAAGACCACGACGTGTCCGTGGCCCGCCGACTCCTCACCCCTCAACAGGTCGGAAAAGCTCATGCCGGGCATCTTTGGATCCCGGGGAGCACCGATGCCGAGGTAGTCAAGCAGCGTGGGGAAGATGTCGTACTGGCTGAACATCCCCTTCTCGACGATGCCGGATGGAACCGATCCCGGCTGGGACACTATGCACGGAACCTTCACCGAGGTCTCGTACATGTTCAGGGGAAAGGTCCCGTTCCCCTTGCCGAAGAAGCCGTGGTGCCCCATGTTCATCCCGTTGTCGCTCATGAACACCACGAGAGTTCTCTCGGTGAGACCCTCCTCCTCGAGCTTGGCTAGGATCCTTCCAACGTTCTGATCCATAGCCGTGACCGCGGCAAAGTAGCCCTTGAGGATCTCCCTCCTCTCCTCCCCCTTG
>CAYWSC010000325.1:0-2769 GCA_964460695.1 Hadarchaeota archaeon (SeqCode) | reverse complement strand
GGTCGGAATCTATTCAAAGGGACCTGCTCCGGCGACTGGGCTGCAGAGGGAAACAGTCGTTCTAGCCCTTGGCCTCCTTCTAGTTGTCTTTGGAGTTACGCTCGTACTGCACCTGCGCAAGCTCCAGCCGCCGGGCAGAAGGGGCCTAGACGGATTTGCCGCGCTCTCCCTCGGGCTTGTCCTGATTGCCGCTATCCTCTTCTTCACAGCCCGGCGGCACGAAGCCTTTCCACCGACGCCGCCGTCCCTTCGCCTCGTCTCCGACATCTTTTTCTCCCTCGGATGTATCCTAGCAGTATTCTCCATCGTCCTTCTCATAGTTGGAGACAGATGGTGGCGATTCTCCTCCACTACCTCTCTCTGGCTCGCCGGAATAGGACTGGCCGCAACCGCGGCACCGAACCGCAACCTGCTCTCCTCTCTGCCGTTTTTCTGGACTCAATGGGAGAATGTCCTGGTAAGGACGTTGGAGGAGGTAGGATTCGCCTCGTGGATCCTGCTTTCCCTGTTTATGACTGGCTGGGATAGAAGGAGAGTGAGACGCATTGGGCTTGCCTGTGGCTGGATCTTCACGGCTTCCACAATCCTCCTCCTCTTTGACTTGTTCCGCAAGCTCTTCCATACTGTTCCCTGGTACCTCGACGAAATCACCTCGGTCGGAGCATCAGCCGTAACCGTTTATGTGGGGCGCATCGCTTGGTACTGCCTTCTCCTGTTCCTTGTCTCCATGGCGGCAGCAGGGATTCGGGCTTTCCGTAAGGGCCGCTCGTCCGAATGGGTCTTTCGCGCCGGCTCCCTTGTTCCCATAGTCGTGACCCTGGCGATGTTGGCACAAGTCTGGTCGAGGGCATATGGCAACCGCGTCTCCCTGGGTCTCCCCGCGATATGGATTCCGGCGATCGCGTCCATATCCATACTCGTCTGCTGGAAAAGACTTGATCAGGCTGGACCGAGGTCAACTGCTTTCGTCGCCGCGATGGCCTCCTTCTCGGTAATCGGCGTGGCCTGTTGGATGTGGGTTCGAGGCCCCGGCCTGATGTATGGGTGGAGGCTCGGCCCCGGGCTGTGGAGGCTGATGTTGAGAAGGTTCGTCCCCACTGCTCTCTTTGCCGCCGGCTTCTTTGGATCTATGCATGCCTATAGGGCATATAGAACTGCTCGCCCAATCGCATCCACAGCCGATGGCCGTAGAATCCCTATGAAAGCAATGTTGGGAGTCTCCGCCCCAATCTTCTCGGGTGCCCTGATCCTTGCCTGCCTCGCCGACCTTTCAGCTCGCCTCTGGCTGACGATCGGATCTCCCATAAACATCTTGTCTGCAACGTCGATGACTCTGCTCTTGGTGTCCGCTGTTGGCTTCGCAGGATCCATCTATGCGTGGAGAACGCTTGCAGCCCTGCTCTCGGCAGACTGAATTCCCCACCCGAACCCTTCGGTCCATCGGCGCGGGTATCACCGGTGGAGAGGGATTGTTCGAGGCTGTAGCCCCCTGTTGCCCTGCTACGTCATTCCTGTCGCCTGGTTGACGAGGAGTCTGAGACGCGAATTCTCCGTGCAGATCTTTCCGCCTTCGACGTCGTCCTCCGTGAACCGGGCCATAAGGATCTGTTTGTCTCCTCGCCGCGAGTAGTCGTAGATCAGGTAGATGGTTCCATCGTCGGCCTGCACCGCATCCGGATATGAGACTCCCTCTCTTTCGTCGATCATGAGACCACCGTGCCAGGATTCGCCGTCGTCCGATGAGAGGAAGGCCATCAGGTGTGATCTGTCCGTCTGAACATCGATGGGTCCGTGTTTGACAAGCAGGAGTTTCCCCGAGGCGAGCCGCCGGATGAAGAAGCGAGAGGCCGTGTGCCTGATGACACATGGCCTGAGGACTGTCCAGTTGAATCCTCGATCATCAGAAAAGCTCTCTCCTATACCATACGTGGTTCGTACGAGCATCCAGAGGCTCCCGTCCAGCTTCTCGATGACCATGTGTTCACATGGCCTTACCTCTGACGGTTCCCCAGGCACCTGTGGACCCCCTCTCAGCGCAAAGGTCTTGCCCATGTCGGTAGAGACGAAAACGTTTGGCCGTTTCTCCTCCTCGGGGATGTCAGGACGAGTGCTCCAGGGCCAGACACACACCGGCATCAGCCACTCGCCGCCGGTAAGGACGAGGGGCTTGTTCATCATAACGCCGTTGAAGAGTCTCCTCGGCGTGGACCAGTTAGGCGTCTCGGATTCGGCGTCCTCTGTGTAGATAGCCCAGACACCTGCGCGGCCGTCGAAGTGGTGGAAGCTCTGTGCCCAGAAGAGCCAGAGGCGTCCCTCGGGGTCGCGCCAGAGGCAAGGGTCGAAGGCTCGAACAGGTGCGGGTGGATCTATGACCATTCGAATTGGTGACCAGGTTTCGCCATCGTCGATGCTTGTAGCCACCATCACGTAGTTCTCGCCTTCCTCGCCAGTCCCACCGCCATACCAGACCGCCCATAGCCTTCCGTTGGCAGCCCTCTCTATTCCAGGGATCCCTTGGAAGAGGCGCAGGCTGTCCGAATACTCGGGCCCGGGACTGGTATTGATGACAGGAGCAGTCAAAGCAGAGTCAGCGGCCCGGGGATCCATGGCGGGGCCGCAGCAGCGACGGAGATAAATCTGTTGTGTCAAACGATCTCTTCTCGCGGCACCGACTCGATGACGCCTTTGACCCTTCCCCCTCTTTCCACCCGGCCTTCCTGGCGAGGAGGAGTGAGTCACCGTCACATATTTAAGCTAAATCCATGCTTT
>CAYWSC010000324.1:0-2772 GCA_964460695.1 Hadarchaeota archaeon (SeqCode) | reverse complement strand
AGTACCACATCATGAACTCACCCTGCTCGGGGTCGAAGAGGACTGTTCCCCCCAGGTATGAGCCGGTCCCCTCCCAGGGCCTGTCCCTGACCAAGAGCGGGTTTTTCGGGTGTCTGCGGGGCCTTCTGACAAAGCGCTCCACCATCCAGTGGTCCTCCACGACACGCCTGTCACAGAGGAAGAACGGACCCTTGGCAGCGGAGACCCTGTGGGTCCAAGAGGTGGAGAGAGGGAGCATGGAGACGGCCAGAAAAAATGCGCTGATATCTCTTGTGCCTGGGGGATTTGAAACACAGATTTACAAGGCTCGGGAGCGACGGACTAGGGGGACCAGGATGAAGCTGCGGAGATGCGACCTCCCCGAGCCGGAGCAGCTTGAAGAGAAAGACGATCTGCCCGATCCCCTCACCTTCCTCAGCGGCGAAAGCGTGAGGAGCCGCAGGGACTGGGAGGACAGGAGGGGAGAGATTAAGGAGATCTTGTCCTTCTATGAGTACGGACATATGCCCGGGTCTAGGGATAATGTCTCGGCCTTGAGGTCGGATGAGAGAAAGATACTCGGCGACGCTGCCGTTGAGAGGAATCTGGTGCTGAAAATGGGGGCGGGGAAGGGGGTACGGGTCCGGGTCCTCATAACCGCTCCCCAGGGGAGGGGCCCATTCCCAACCATAGTCAAGAATGACGTCGCCCTTGGGGCTGTACCCGTCGTGCGGGAGGCGGTTGAGCGGGGGTATGTCCTTGTCGAGTTCCTGAGGCACGACGTGGACGGGGACAACGCGTCTAGGAGGGACGGCGTCCATCCTCTCTACCCCGAGTGCGACTGGGGAACCCTGGCTGCCTGGGCCTGGGGGATAATGGGGGTCGTGGACTACCTCGAGACAGTTGACTTCGTCGATCCGAGAAGGATAGTGGCGACGGGCCATTCCAGGGGAGGCAAGGCTGCCCTCCTAGCAGCCGCCCTCGACGAGCGGATCGCCCTGGCAGCCCCAAACGGTTCTGGTACTGGCGGCGCCGGCTCATACAGAATCCAGGGAGAAGGAGCCGAGAGCCTCGAGCAGATACTGAAGGCATTCCCCTACTGGTTTCACCCAAGGCTGGCAGGATTCGTCGGCCGGGAACGCGCGATGCCGTTTGACCAGCACTTCCTGAGGGCGCTGGTTGCACCGAGGGCCGTGATATCAACAGAGGCACTCTCAGACCTTTGGGCCAATCCCCTAGGCACGCAGCAGATGTATGTCGCATCCCAGCCCGTTTTCAACTGGCTAGAGGTCCCGGAGCGAAACGCGATCCACTTCAGGACGGGTGGACACAGCCAGACCGAGGAGGACTGGAGGGCACTGCTCGACTTCGCCGACTGCGTCTTCTACAATAAGCCTCCAAGGAGGGACTTCTACTCCACGCCCATCCCAGTTCCGGGCGAGGGGGGCGAGGAGGGAGGAAAGCGATAGAGATGTAGATCTCGCAGCGACAAGCCGGACAAGAGGGAGCCATTTTTTCTGAGCAACCGTGAGAGCTGTGCGTGCAGAAGTCGATCGTTGTAAGCCTGATGTGTCTGTGCCTAGGGATCTTCTGGTGGAGCGGAGAGGTATTCCTAGCTGGCGGTGACTACAGATCGATCCCCCCAGTCTCTGCCGCTCTGTGGATCGCGGCCCTGTTCTTCTTCTTGCTGCCTCTGATCTCCGTTGCAAGGGAGAACGAGACGCCATCCGACTGGGTAGGTGACCTGGACCAGCTCTGACGGCAAATGTTGCAGAACCATCACAGCGCACTTCCACGTATCTCTCCACGCATAGCCCGCAAATGTAGGGAGTCTGTACAGATTTGGAGGCAAGCGTTTTATTCGGGCATCGCCCGGTAGAGGCTCCAACAGCTGTTCTCGGCAGGGGTGACTTTGCTTGCACGACGACCTTGAGCACGGATCGGGCCTCGGTCGGGAAGCCGATGGCGACTACGGCTCGGAGCCGGTTGTCGTTGGATCCCGGCTGGAACTCTTCGTAGACGAATACCTCATCGATCACGCGAAGGGCGACATACGTTTTGAGCTGCATCGACCGGAGAGGAGGGAGGTCGTGCTTCGAACCGATGCCCCGTGGGAGGGAAACGCCTGCGGCTACGGATCAGTATTCAGGGACGGCGATCTTTACAGGATGTACTACCACGCGGGCCACTACAGGCACAGCGGGAGACCAGCTCAGGCGCTCGCGGAACATCCATGGTTCCTATGCTACGCGGAGAGCCGGGACGGCGTCAAGTGGTACAAGCCAGATCTGGGTCTTTTCGAGTTCAACGGTTCAAAGTCGAACAACATAGTCCTCACGCCCGAAGCAGTTGCCGAGGTTGAGGGGGACCCGGCTCACACAGCCGTCTTCAAGGACACAAACCCCGACTGCCCGGATGACTCCAGGTACAAGATCGTGATGGTCGGAAACAAGCCGAGGGGACTATACCTCTTGAAATCTCCCGACGGAATCCGGTTCAAGCTGGCAAGCAGAGAACCGATACAGACGACCGGCGCCTTCGACTCCCAGAACTTGGCTTTCTGGGATCAGGTTAGGGAGGTCTACAGGGAGTATCACCGCGGGTTCAGAGAGGGCGTCAGAGACATAATGACCTCTTCTTCAAAGGACATCCTCCGCTTCCCCGAGCCACGGTGGCTCGAATACCCCGGTGCGCCGGTCCAAGAGCTCTACACAAACGCGGTTCAGCCGTACTTCCGGGCGCCCCACATCCTAGTGGGATTCCCCATGAGATACGTGGACCGGGGCTGGACCG
>CAYWSC010000323.1:0-2780 GCA_964460695.1 Hadarchaeota archaeon (SeqCode) | reverse complement strand
TAGCAGCCTTATCCAAAATAGCATATCCTGAAAACCTTTTTATCTCAATTCGCGGTGTCTCGCACGATGCCCCCGATAGGCCTGGGGAAGAAGAAGCCGGAGCCTGTCAGCGAGATTAGAGAGCTTAGAGCTGGGGATATTCTAGGCAAGCTAGCCGATGTGGCGGAGCAGCTCTCCAAGGCAAGGCAGGACTACCAGACCCTTCAGAGCATATTTCTCAAGCTCGATGAGCGCACCACGGCTGTTGACCGGAAGACCACAGAGATGAAGACGGAGATCGACGAGATCAGGTCGAGGGTTCTCCAGATTGAGAGCACGGTCGGGGAGATCACGTCGAGGCTGTCGGATCTTGCACCTCTGAAGACCAAGATCCATGCTACGCAGGGTGACGTCCAGGAGCTACAGAAGATCGTTCTCAAGATGAACGAGGTACTCTCAGAGCTGGACAAGCTATTCAAGTACCTGAAGAGTCCTGGATTCTAGCGTCTAACCCTGGAGGGGGCGGCCACGCGGCTCAACATCGAGGTGAAGGCTAGATATGCCGACATCGAGAAGGCCATACAGCTAGTTCTGAAGGAGGGGGCAAGGCCCGGAGGGGACGAGAGGCAGGTAGACACCTACTTCAAGATCCCTACTGGAAAGCTCAAGTTGCGGGAAATCGAGGGCAAGACGGGCGAACTGATCTTCTACAGCAGGGAGGCTGGGACCAGATCAGAGGGAGCCATCTGTCGCTATATGATATACAGGACGGATAGACCCGAGGAGCTCAGGGAGGTGCTCGCATCCGCCCTGGGGGTAGATGTCGAGGTCAGGAAGAGGAGACTCGTCTACTGGATTCAGAACGTAAAGGTAAACGTTGACGAGGTTGAGGGGTTGGGAAGATTTGTCGAGTTCGAAGCCCAGGCAGATCGAGTTGGCCTGCCAGCTGCCAGGAAGCAGGTCGAACGCCTCATGGACCTCTTGGGCATTCGACTTGAAGACTTAGTTGGGAAGTCGTATAGCGATATGATCCGTGAGTCCTATCTCTGAGACTGGTTGATCGCAACCTCTGCGATGTCCGTCCCGTAGTCCGCTATCCTCTCCATGCTGTCAAGCATCGAGTTTACGCCTATGTTGACCGAAACGGAGGCAGTGGCGAGGTGCTTCCCGAGCGCCGACCTCATTGGGACTATTGCGTCCCTCAGGTCGATTACCTCGTTGGCCAGAGAGACGTTCCCCGAGAACAGAGCGTCCATGGCCCCTGTGTGTATGCGCATAGAGGTCTCGTTGATCTCGGTTATCCCCTTGAGGGTCCCGTCGTTGACGTTCCGGTCGCAGAGCTCCAAGACGTGTTGGGCCATCCTCTCTGCATGATCGGCTATGTGTTCGATCCTCTTGATCACCGACTCGAAGTCCAGACAGTTTATCGGCTCCAGTCCGAGGCGGCTGGCAAGCTCGGGGTTTAGGCAGGCAAGCCTGAGCTGTCTCAACGTGAGGAAGTAGAGCCGGTCAACGTCGCTGTCCCTCTGGATAGTGCTCCTTGCAAGCTCTGGGTCCCTCTCCTCGAGGGCCCTTATCGCGTCGCTCTGCATGGAAGATGCTATCGCATGAGCCCTCCTTATGCCCTTTACGATCTCCATCTCTCGGATGTTCAGGAAGCTGTGTAGCGCAATCTCGTTCGCGCTCTCCTCGATGGTCTCGAGACCTATCAGCTTACGGGAGGTTGTCTTTATCTCGTCGATCTGGGCGACTGTCAGCCTCTCCTTCGACACTATCCGGATCACGTCACAACCGTTGAGATATCTGGCGATTATCGATCTCGCTATGAACTTGTGGTCATTTGCACTTGAGACGAGGACTAGACCCTCCTTCGCCTCTTCTAGACGCGCCGGTTTGGGAACGACAACCAGGTTGCCATTCTTCTGCGTTATCAGGCCTATCTCGGACTTCTTCTCTATGTCAGACTCCCTTACCCACCTCTTGGGAAGCGAGACGACGTAGGTCGAGCCGCCTATGAGCTGAACCCGGCGCGTTTCCATTTTGGCATCGTAAATGCCCCATGAGTATATAAAAATGTGACCAGTTATAAACCCATACTAAGAACTGTTTGTCTGCTCTCACCGAGCAGACAGCAGTCCGCTGCCCCACGCCCTCATTGCATCCAAGGCATCGCCGAGGCTGCCTCGGATCTGAAGCCTCTCCATGCCATCCCCCTTCTGAACGTACGCGTCCAGTGCTATCCATGCGTCCCGGCCACGAACCTCAAGCCAGTGCGAGACCGCTGCGGAAAGTGCCGAGAGGAGATCGTCGACCCGCTCTCCCCTGAGCAGGAATATCGAAGCTGGACTGTCGAGAGAGTCGGTGACTCGTCTGGGAAGGAACTCCTGGTTCAGCCCCCTTCGCCCCAGCTCGGACACGAGGATGCCCCAGAAGGACTCGTCTAGAGAGCCTGAGGGATCTATCCAGACGTCGAGAGACTTGAAGGTCGAGATCAGTTGATCCCTCATTCCAAGCTGTCTAAGAACGTCCTCTGGGGTTACGCCTAGAGCCTCAACCTTGACCTGCCTTCTCCTCACACATCCACCCTCCTGGAAAGCCTGCCTCAATCCGAGCTTATAAGTCGAACTGCTAGTTTAGCGGCACTACCTCGGTCTCCAGTCTATCCCAAGTTGGATACTCCTCGACCAATGCCACTTCGAAGTCCTCTGGATCCACCATGGCGGCTATCTGCTCTGAAAGATCAGGGTGTGTCTCTATCCTCCCCTTCGGCTGGTTTATCTGGATTAGCTCGGGGTCAAAAT
>CAYWSC010000322.1:0-2786 GCA_964460695.1 Hadarchaeota archaeon (SeqCode) | reverse complement strand
AGATCGGGTCATCTGAACTCCTGATCTTCAAGTCCCCGTCTGCGGACCACTAGACAGTCTGCCGAGTCGCATCATTACCCGTCATATACAGCGCCAAAATGGAGCTGCTCAGCCAACCTCTTTCCCCGAGGGTAGGACCGACATCTGGAAAGCCTGGCACCGGCAATGTTTTTAACCCGGAAAACCGAGGTTATACTGGGGATCCCCCTGCAAACCGGATGGAAGCTCGTCGTGATTCTTGTCCTTGTGCTCGCCACTGCCCCGTCGGTCTACTCGAAGTCAGATCCCAACACCCACGTGATACGCATGCTTCACATCGGCAAGGCGTGGCTGATGCCCTACACGCCGGGCCCGACCTTTGTCAAGGATCCGAGGATCTCTTGGAACCCGGTGCCGGCCCATGCCTGGTCGATGGGGGAGAAGGCGGCTCAGAGGAACTTGAGGTTGTACATGCCCAGAAGCCAGGAGGAGCTGCGCGAGAAGTACGATGTGGTCGTCGAGGACGGCATGTTCGCCACAGACATGCCACCGCGCTTCATAAGCTGGCTGATAGACGAGATGAAGAGCAGTGGCATAGGGTTCCTCATGGCTGACGACTCATCCAGCTTCGCCACAAGCGGAAGCCACCCGTCATGGTACCTCACCCCTATCGGCGACATCCTCCCGGTGAACGACAAGCCGGGGCTCTACGGCCCGCCAGAGCAGTTCCACTGCCTCCCCCAGATACCCGGCCACCCGCTAACCAGAGACCTGCCGTGGAACCAGGTCTGGATCTCGTCCAGCAACAAGCCGTGGCCCAAGCAAGGCTCAACCGTGGTAGCCCTCATGAGCCCCACGGTCCCGGTCAACAGGGGCAAGCCCTACATGTGTTTCTGGAAGATCGGGAAGGGAATATCCTTCGCCTACGTCCACAAGTGGCATATCAACGAGGGCACGTTCTACAGCTGGCCGTATCACGAGGACGTCCTGGTCCACCTAATCTACTTCACCGCCCAGGAGCCGATCCCCGACGATGTCATGTTCGAACACAGGGTGAGGGACCAGTTCGACAAGGTGTACCAGCAGAGGCTCTACCTCCTCTCCTTCATAGAGTTCGCGGACAAGTTCGGCGCCAACCTCCGGCAAGTCGAACTTGGCCTCCTTGAGGACTCGAAGCTTTACGACGAGGCCAAACAGAGCTTCATCGACGCCGATCTGGATGCCTCCGCATCCAAGCTGAACCGACTGTCCACCAGCTACGACGACCTGACCCAGCTCGCCTTCCACCTTTGGAACAGGGCGATCTTCTGGGTGCATCTGGTCGAATGGCTTGTCGTCGCCGGCACATCCATGCTAACTGGAACCGTTCTCTGGCTCCTCATGGTGAGACGCAAACTCTACAGAGAGATAACCCCGACCAGAATGCTCCGCTCTGACCGCTAGTAGGGCTCCTCCGGCCAGCCTAGGAAGACGTAGTAGGTCTTCTCCTCTTCTCCGTCCACGAACACCCGCGTCACCAGCACCGCCGGGCTGGCAAGATGCCTAGTGGTGAAGAAGACCTTCACCGTCTCCTGCCCGGAAAGCTCGTCGAAGGACACCGTCCCAAAGGATGGGGCGAGAGATACGTCGACATATTCTGCCCGCTCTGGCACGGTGACCCTGGGGTTTTCGAAGAGAAGTTGCTTGTCACCGGCTTGACAGGAGATCCGGCCCACCGATTCACGCCTGTCAAGGTAGAAGTCGCTCACCCCCTCATAGAAGGAGACGTTCTGCCCGTGGAAAAACGCGGCGAATACGGTGTAGCAGCCGTAGGCATCTGGACGGGCGCTTTGGGGCAGGTATTCGAAGAAGTCGTGCAGATCCAGCAGCGCGACGTCGTACTCGGACCGGCGGTGGATCTCCCTTCCCCCCTTCCATGAACGCCTCTCGTAGACCGCTGAGCCGCGGAAGAAGCGGCTCCGAGGACTGTTAGGGAACACCTCCATCATGCTGAGAATCCGAGAGACTTTGGGATTCGCCGCTAAAGCCTGTTCCGAGGGGCCTACCAGCCCCTCCGATTGAAGAAGGGATACGAGGCGGTCATGAGTCTCCTCGTCGACCCTGACCAAGTAACAGAACTGCAGGACCAGATGTCTAATAGGCCTCCTGGTGAGAAGTTCGAGGGAGTATGAAGGGATCTTTCCAACGCCCTCCTTGAACGCGTCGAGGCGGATCAGGCTGACGGACTCGAGGGACCTGAACTCGAAGAAGACCAGTACAGCTACCGTTGATGCAACGAGGCAGACAAGCACGACACCCACAAGTCCACGATCCATCTCCCCGCCCAATCAGTGCTTCTCCTCCCAGTGAAAAATATTGCCGCACCGCAGAAGCCCGAAGGCTTGTCAAGCCACATCAAGAGTTTCTTCAGACGCCGCCAGCGAAGAGACGTAGGTGTCTCGGCATGCCTTGTAATGTCGTTCCCCTGCTTCGGTGCCGGTGTGAACCTGCTGGGCCGGACCGATGGTCACGTCCCGGGAGAATCTCCAACCTTCGCGCATGCCATACTGCTAAGGTCGAGGTATCTGAAGGAGACTCAAACCGCCTAGAGGATGCCCCGCGTTGCCGACATCGTCTAGGGCACAGCGCAACCCCTCCAAATCCTAGGTTCAGCGGACGAAGCTTGTAGTCGACACCTCTCGGTACATATGCCTCGTAACCATTAGGCTCCATATGAGGATGCCGCAGATCAGAAGCGTCGCGGTAACTGTAAGCCACTCAACGAGATATATCCAGAGAAGCGCCTCCCCCTTCACCCTATCAGAGAC
>CAYWSC010000321.1:0-2790 GCA_964460695.1 Hadarchaeota archaeon (SeqCode) | reverse complement strand
TTTCCCTGGTCCTGATCTCGGTGAGGCTCGTCGGAGTAGGCCGAGTTCGAGGCTCTTCTCACAGAAAGAGACTTCCAGTGTGGCTTGACACGCGCGCCGCGGCACCGCCTCCCTTGTCCTACACACTTTTGAAGACCTAAAACGTCTTCCCGAGAACAAGATGCAGCCAAACGTGCTCGTGATAGTCTCGGACACCCTTAGGTGGGATGCCCTAGGTGTAAACGGGGGGCCTGGCTGGCTTCAGATCAGAACAGAGGAGCTTGACAAGTTCGCCAGGGAGTCCGTCTGCTTCGACAACGCCCGTGTCTCTAGCTTTCCCACCATACCGATGCGGACGGACTGCTTCACCGGCACCTTTGGGCACCCCAGGCATGGGTGGCAGCCCATTCGAAGCGACATCCTGACACTTCCGAAGATCTTCGCCTCGAAAGGATATACGACCCAGCTTCTGGCAGACACGACCCACCTCCTGCGTGCCGACTTCTGGCGGCACTTCTCCCACTTCCACTTTCTGCGCGGGCAGGAGGGGGATCAGTACGTCAGCAGAACCAACTGTCGTCCTCAGAGGATCGTTTCAGACCTCTCCAAGACCAGGGTCGAATATGGTAGAGCTGGAGACGAGCCGACCATCTCAGAGATCCATACGCACACAAACGCATGGTGGAGATACGAGTCCGATCGCTTCAGCAGCCGTCTTGCTGATAGAACCTGCCAGTGGTTGGAGGATAACTGGCGTGGTCCTCCCTTCTTCCTCTGGGTGGACTTCTTTGACGTCCACGAACCTTGGGACCCGCCGGAGTACCTGTGGCGCATGTACCAGTCGGTATACGACGGCGAGCCTATGATACAACCCAACTACCATTCTGCCGATGCGTACACGTCTGAAGAGCTGGCAAACCTTAGGGCGCGGTACGCCGGCGAGGTGACGCTTGTCAGCAAGAACATAGGCAGAATCATCAGGCTCATGCGGGATATGGACATACTCGACAGGACTATCGTAGTCCTCCTTTCCGACCATGGGACCTACCTAGGCGAGAGAGGCAGAACTGGAAAAAGCCTGATAACGCCCGAAAGCTTTGACGCGTTTCCACAGCACACAGAGCTCTCTCACCTAGTATGGATGATGAGGATCCCCGGCTCGGAGCCCAAACATGTCGACGGGCTCGTTCAGCCACCAGACCTGCTTCCGACGCTCGTAGAGCTCTGCGACATCCCGGTTCCGTCAGGCACGGAGGGGATTTCGCTCTTGCCCCTGATCGATGGTGAGCCTCTCAGGCAACAAAGGCTGGCCATATCCGCCTGGACCATGCATACGCACCACTCGCGCGAGCTTGTCTACTGTCGAAGGCCTGCAGTGACCGACGGAGAATGGACGCTAGTACTCCAGGAGCCACCAGATCCACAGCCACCCAAACTGTTCCACGTTTCAGAGGACCCCAAGGAACATGTAGACTTAATGCGTGAAGAGCAGCAGGAGGCCAGGCGCCTGCACTCAGAGATGCTTGAATGGCTGGCGGGAAAGGGAGCACCCGCACCAGCTCTGGATCGCCTGAGAAAGGCCATTCCAGCCTAGCCGCTCGCATGGACACGTCTCTCAGACCCACGCGAAGAACGGTGGACACCCCTCATTTTTGGAAAGAAATTTATTCTAGTCCAAGTCCAAGGCGGCCGCCGCGGAGTACGATAGATTGAGTCGAAGGAGGGTTGCGTTCCTTGTCCTTGTCTTCGCGTTCGTTGCGATTTCAAGTGGGTGCATCGAGCAGAAAGCCGCCTCTGAGACAGAGGCGACGGTAGAAATCGGCGGAGGAACCTTCCAGTTCTCGGAAGGCGCGGTCCGACTGGAGTTCCCCGAAGGGGCGGTGAAGAACCAGACTCTGGTCACGGTGAATCGACTCGACAGTCCCCCAAAGAACAACAGCGTCGTGGTGCTAACCGCCTTCCGCTTCGGCCCAGAAGGGACGAGATTCTCGAAGCCGGTCACGGTGTCGATACGCTACGACCCTGCGGCGCTTCCTTCTGGGGTAAAGGCAGCCGACCTACGCCTCATTACTAGAAGCGGGGGCAGTTGGAGGGAAGTCCCCGGAAGCTCTTCCGACGTGGCAACGTCACAAGTCACAGGCGACGTGACGCATTTCAGCATCATCGGGGTTGGCAAAATAGGCGCCGACAAAAGCGGGACTGAGCAACAACAAACCGAACAAGAAGAAAATGAAAAAGAAGAAAATGAAAAAGAAGAGAACGAAGAGGAAGAAAACGAGCAAGAACAGGACACCTCGATTATCTTCCAGTTCGAGGTCCCGGTGGGAGTCCTAGAACGCGAATACAGGCTCGGCGAGGGGGAGAGTCTTGCCCACACCACCTACCTGTGTAAGCCCTATTTCGCATGGAAACCGGTTCCCTTCGTCAGGTACTACGAGATAAAGATTCACTTCAATGGAAACCCGCCGAAGGTGTTTAAGGGTTGGAACTGCTTTTGGAGGAAGCGGCACGAAGCCTACTGCACAGAGGGCCCATGTCTGTGGGAGGAGGAGACCACATACTACCTCGCCCCTCAGGAGTTCTGCCGCAACTACAGGGGCAGGTACGATAGCGAAGAACTGGGCGGCAAGCACGGGCATGTACTCTTCGTGATCCAGGACCAGTTCTACGACGGCGAGGGACTCTCCACCGCCCAGGTAAACGATGTGAAGAATGAGATCAGGGCGTTTGTAGAGGACTACGTTAGAGGCTGGACGGCCTCAGTAAGGGCTGTATGCGCCCAGTCGAACCAGACCTCGAGCTGAGAGGCGT
>CAYWSC010000320.1:0-2800 GCA_964460695.1 Hadarchaeota archaeon (SeqCode) | reverse complement strand
TGGATCGGAAATTCCCACGGCGGACAGGTCCCAAACGTATCGGTAGCGATCGTATTGCTGGCCACCGCCCCCGTTCGGAAAAACAGCATCTTTCTTGCCCAAATCCACATACAAGGATTCGAATAGTCGATCCAACATTCCACGAAGGTTGCCGCCCTGTGGCAGAGATCGTCGTAGGTTGGGAATTGTCTGCGAAGCAAGGTATTCGGCACGATTTGTCGTTAGACGGTCTTGCGGACTGTTTGACCCCGAAGCATTTCCCACCCACAGAACCTCGGCCAAGGTTTTCTCGCTAACCGTCATGAGATCTGCACGCAACGTGAGGGGGTCAAGGCGGACATCGAGAACCACTATGTAACGAGGCTCCTCCCGGCCAGGTGCTAAGCTTTCCTCCAGCAAGCGGGTGTCCACGAGCGACTCCACGAGTGAGGCTTTCCCTAGAACCGCGTTGCCTATGAGTTGTATCCCCTCAAGCACTATTCCTCACGCCTCGGCCTGTGCACATTTCCATTTATAAAACTTTCTTCTTCGCCTCTTACCAAATTAAATTGATACCAACGAAACTGTATTTCCTGGCCTGGCGGTGGCCGGACGAGCCACGAGTTCTCGGCCTAATCACGACCGATCTATCGACGTGCTTCAAGAAGATCAAACTCGTGCACGCTCGGCGACACCGCCGATAGGAAACCGCAGGGAACTTGAATACGCGGCCTTAAGCGACAGCCATCCCTGACCAAGGAACTCCTGTCAAATGCCCTGAGACAGTCTAGCCGCGCTGAACCTTCATGAGACCAGATGTGTCTCTTGAGGACGACCGTGAAACTTGGAAACAGGGACGGAGCACCGTCTCCCTCCCAGTTGCCTATAACCATATGGTTCAGACATTCATCTATCAGAATTTCAGGTCCGATGTTGCAGATTTCCTCCATGAGAGAGGATATCTCTACGGCGGGACATCGTTTGGCCTTCTGCCTTTCTCAAGGGCATTCGGTAGTTGGCGCAGGCGCGAGAATCAGCTAGTCTTAAAACGGACCCCCAGTTCTCTCTGTTTCTTCCCCTCTCAATTGCCTGGTTTCACCTAGCAGTTTGCACCAAAAGCAGAAGGGGCTGCAACGGCTCCAGTTCGAAGAAGTCTGATACCACAGTCCCATCGAACAGGTTGGTCACCCGCTCGATCCTCTCCGGCGCTACAATCCGCACTGGGACCTCGTGAACGCGGTAGCTGACCACGTTGACAAGGTACCCGTCCTCGCGGCGTGTGGACCGGTACATTACGCCAGGAACCAGGCGCCCCTTCTCGTCGGTCACCCGCACCGGCCGGCTGACTTTCAAGTCGGTCATCAAGGCCTCTCCCAGATTCCGGTACTCCTCGACGCTCAGCGAGCCCGGGCGATAGATGACCAGCCCTTTGCCGACATATACCGCTCCTGGCCGGCCATCCTTCGCGCTCCGAGGCAAGAAGTCAGGTAGCTCGCGGGGCCGGCTATATTCGTCCATTGCAAATGAGTCACCGACAACAACCAGAGTGCCACCTTCAGCAACGTAAGCCCCCAGCAACTCGACGAGGTCATCCTCGATGCGCGTCGCACGTGGTACGAACACCGCCTTGAACGCTGATAGGCCGCCCTTTCTGACCTGACGATCTGTGACGAAACCGATGGGCGCTCCCAAGAAGTACAGTCCCTCATAGGCACGCTTCATCTCGTCCAAGTAATCCTCGGAGAAGGGGATTGATGCTGGCACAAGCAGCAACGCGACTTCCGGCCTGACCCGTTGAAGAGCCACCACCTCGTCCGCCAGCCGCTGTAGGTCGAGCGCCACTCTGCCCAGCGCCTCGGTGCAGTTGGCGCGCGTGATGATAGAGTGTCCAAGCGATCCCCCTCCTCGCTCCCAGACCCATGTGGTTGTTGCCCCTTGGCCGTGCAGTGCGCCCTGCCAGTACATGGTGCGGATGTGACGCCCCGACACCCAGTACGGGCTGTTGTCCTCGATGGGATGGTTCTCACTGTTAAATATTGGGTGCTCCGGCGCGACGCTGCGCTGAAAGTCATAGTACATTGCTTGGCGTATCCAGTTGGCAGCATGGCCATTGGACTTCGTACGGTAGTAAGACCAGTTGTCGTTCCCGGAGATGTCGGTCTGGGCTGTCAGCATCTCGTGGTCTATGCCGGTGAGGAACACGTGGCATGTGTCAAACAACATCGCCTGAACCTTGGAGTGAACGGGGGTACGCGGGTCAAGGCTGCGGATCGTTCTTATCATCCACTCGTGCACCTCGCTGAAGCGGTCTTGGTTGAATCGGCACCAGTCGTACCACAGCGCGTGGTCGGCTGCGTCGCGCGGCATCGGCACCTCGTCGAAGGAGGTGTAGTTCGACCCATGTCGCTCGTTCAACCGCGCCACAGTGCCGTGTTTGTGGCGAAGCCAGTTGTGAAATCTGGCTAGTGAGAACTCCGAGTAGTCCGTGTATCGTGGTTCGTTGAAAAGACAGTAGCTGAAGAGGGCGGGATGTCCCGCTATCCGCGGGATGAGAGCCATCAGGTACTTCTTGAGTATCTCTTGAGCTCGCGGATGATCGAGGCGATAGTCAAACCACCATATCTTCTCCTTCGCTATTTCAGGATGCTTTTCGTTAGCCCAGCGGGGCCAGCCGTGGGGCTCAAGGAGGAGATCCACAGCCACATTTGCCTCGGCGGCCTGGTCGAGCGCCGCCAGCAGCTCATCAATGGCCTTCTCGTTAACTGTGTTCTCATCTGGGAGCACTGAGGCGACGCTGATCGTTATCTGGGCGATGTTGAAG
>CAYWSC010000319.1:0-2804 GCA_964460695.1 Hadarchaeota archaeon (SeqCode) | reverse complement strand
CGGTATGGACGGGCCGGATCGCGGCGGGTCTCATGCGGAGGAGATCAGAAGCCGTGGAGGAGGGCCTCCATGCCCTCGAGAGGCTAGCGGACCTCGTGGCCGCTCACGGGACCATCCCCGAGTTTAACTCTCCAACTTATCACCCTATAACGCTCCTGCTTCTCAGAGTCATCTCTATTCTGGGTGAACCTAGGACGAGCTCCCTCGCCAGCAGACTCGAGAAGCACCTTTGGACGGAGGTAGCGTGGCGCTGGCACCCGCGGCTCCGCCAGCTCTGCGGTCCCTGGGGCAGGGCGTATCACGACAGCCTGGTCGGGGGATCCGGACTGATGCTTATGCTGGCAGACATCATGTGGGGCGCCTTCTACGATGAGTCGGTTGCCTTCCGGTATCAACATGGACATGACCTGACCTTCGCCCCGGTGCTGGCACTTCTGGCCCAGGGGCACCCAGTGGATGTGATGAGGGTCGCGCTCGAGAAAGATTTCCCGCTAACCGTGAAGGCATCGGCGGAGCAGGTGTCTGTCCGCTTTGGGGATGACGAACACACATCTTGGGTGCCTGGAGGAATCGCGGAACTGACGACGTGGATGGATCGGAACCTTGCCGTGGGCACCGCGTCGAGAAGCCACATTCATGCGATTCAGAATGGCTCCTTCATCGCCCAATGGAGCCGCACAGGCAAAGCGGTTAAGGAACTCAAAGACCTGGGACAGGCCTTCGTGCGCCTTTCCCAGAACGGTCGGAGGCCGGGACGCGGGGTTCATCAGCTCTACCGCAACCACTACTGTGGTGACCCGCTTGAGACGACCTCGAAGCTCTGGGCAGATGACGGTCATCCCTATGCGCTTCAGTCCGGGCCCACCTCGCTTGTGGCCTACGTGCCAAAGGGCTGGGAGAGGTGGTGGGTCCGCAAGCTCGAGGTGATGGCCGTGATACCTCGTCTTGACACCGTCGACAGCGTCACCGTCAACGGCTCTGAGGTGGATGCCTACCGTGGGCCAGCGGGTGGATGGGTTCTTGTCCGCAGTGGCAATGTGTCCCTCGGACTGAGATTCGCTGCCTGCGCTACTGATCTCTTCGACCCGTATCTCTTCGTCGAGAGGCACGAAGATCACCTTCTTGTTGGCATATGCACGGCCGAGTTCCCAGATGAACGGGAACTTCCCGAATCGACCTACCGGCGTTATGGGGCATCCATTGGTTGCGAGCTGAGATACACGCCAAATCCTAGCGACATCGATATCTTTGTCCGGGACCTAGCTGAGTCCAGAATCAGCGACGTCTGGCCAGAGGGGGTCTTCGGCTTTGCAAGGGAGGTATGCTTCCAGATTGGGTCAACGTGCCTGCGAGGCCGCCTCGACCCGGTGTCCGGGTCGTGGCTTAGCCGCGAGACACCAGATCCACCAGGGAGGGTCGTTCAGATCAAGTTCCGTTGGAAGCCTGCCTGGAGATCTAGCCTTTCGTCGAGGGGATGCGACGCCGAGAACCACGGCCGGGGGGGTAGGTGCTAGAAGGAAGGCGGCTTCATCCCTCCACTATAGGCCAAAGATGCCGAAATGGGACGCGCCGAGAATAGACACAGACCTCAGCCGGTTCCACCGGACGTAGGTGCCGTGTAGGCGTCCCTCATCTGGCCACAGACAGTGCTTGCTCGCCAGATCGGAGCCATACCAGTCTGGACGCAAGAACGACGATCCATGATCGACCATGCGACGATGCCAAAGACATATTAGCCGCGAGCTGGCCAAGGCCCGTCCGTCTACAGCATTTCTACAGCATTGATAGCGAGGCATGCCGGAATGACGTATCAGGACGATATGCCCCACGGGGCTGAGTTCGAGAACTCCATAGGCATGAGGTTCGTTAGAATAGAGCCCGGAACCTTCAAGATGGGGTTCGAGGGCGGGCCTCTATGCGACGAGGTCATAGGTGATCAACCGCACAGAAGAAAGGGTGACTTTGATGAGGCCCCTAGGCACCTCGTCGAGATTACGGAACCATTCTATCTTGGAGTCTTCGAGGTGACAAACCGCCAGTACGAGCTCTTCGATCCCTCCCATAAGAGGCTTCGTGGAAAGGGCTTGACGTATTGTCCATGTCCCCTTTCGCCGGAGAAAGCCGATAGTGGCAAGGCTTTGGGCTATTCAACGGAGGATGACGAGGCCGTAGTCTGGGTCTCGTGGAACGATGCCAACGCCTTCTGCAACTGGCTGTCGGAGAAGGAGGGCCTGCCCTACAGGCTGCCGACCGAGGCGGAATGGGAGTATGCCTGCCGGGCTGGCACCGAGACACCTTACTATACCGGCTCTCTTCCACCCAAGGAGTGCCTCGATCCTTCGATGATCTCCCCGGAGGACACCGCACCCGACTTGACAGTTGGCAAGGGAAAGCCAAATCCGTGGGGCCTTTTCGACATGCACGGAAATGTGGAGGAATGGTGCTACGACTGGTACGGGCTCTACGAAGCTGGAAAAGCCGTAGACCCATTGGGAAGATCCGACGGAGACTTCAGGGTGACAAGGGGTGGTAGCCACTCGACCGAAATCTACTTCCTACGATCGGCAAACCGAATGGGCACAATCCCAGACGATAGGAGCTGGTTGATAGGTTTCCGGGTTGCTCTCGGATCGGTTCGTGGGGTCCCTCTTCCTGCGCCATCGCCCCAGATCTGGCAAAGGGATGTTAGACAGACGGCTCCGGCCGACCTGGCAGCGGGTCCAGACCCCACTGTGCCCTACTTCGCCGAGCCACGGAAATACGTCAAGATCCCCGAAGGGTCGGAGGGTCCGCTCTTCTCAGCC
>CAYWSC010000318.1:0-2813 GCA_964460695.1 Hadarchaeota archaeon (SeqCode) | reverse complement strand
TCCCTAGCGAAGGCCTGGTTGGCGTATCCGCCCACGTAGAAGCTCCACAGCACCTCTGGCGATCGGTTCATATTGCCGGGGAGGCCTTGGAAACCCGTGTTCTGGGGGTTCGCCCGCCAACACGGCCAGTCTGCAGCAGAGGCGGCCCCCCCGGCCAAGACGAAGGTCAACACGAGAAGAACCCAGACACGCATAGTCTCCCTCTCCCGGGATCTGTCAGGCCTTCTCAACGGTTTTCCTGGCCCATTCCATTCACATCGAGCTACCATCCCATACGCCTCCTCCACTCGTCGTACTCACCCTGGCTCCTCTCGAGGAGCTTGCGGAAGGCGTCCTTCGGCGGCAGACCCCTCTCCGCTACAAGTTGGAGCGGGTCAACCCTTTTCCCTAGAGTCTCCTCCTCCCACCTCCTCAGGGCGAGAGCCATGGAGTCCAAAACCCGTGGCTTGTCCTTGGAGAGATCCCTTGTCTCTGCCGGATCCGCACGAATGTCATAGAGCTCCTCCTTTGGGCATGGCCAGAATCCATAGTCGATGCACTTGGTGTACTTCCACCGCTTGGTTATCATGGCGCGCTTGGCCTGCCAGAGCCCCTGGTTCACATAGACAACGTCCCTGTGCTCGTGCGTATCGCCTCTGAGAACTGGAAGAAGGCTTCTCCCCTGCATCTGCCCGGGCCTTTCTATGCCGGCCAGGTCCAGTATGGTCGGCGCGATGTCTATGTTCTGAACCAGCGCCCCCGTCCTGCCAGCCGTCCCGTCCGTCCGGTGGATTATGAGGGGCACGTGCACCGTGTCCTCGTAGACGCTGGCGTGATCGAAGTATATCGAGTGTTCTCCCAGGCTCTCCCCGTGGTCGGAGGTAACGACCAGCAGATAGTCGGAAAAAGAGGTCTCTACGGCCCTTATTAGCTCCTCCACCTTGTCGTCCAGATACCTAATCTCGGAGTCGTACTGTGCCCTTATGTACTCCAGATCCGTTATCCCTTCGCCTATTCGGTCGATGAGAAGCTTCGTGAAGGGCCATACCAGGGTGTTCTTCGCCGGCTCCAGGCTCTTGTTCTCTGGATCGGCTTCATTCCCATCGTAGAAGAGCCTCTTGTACTGCTCGGGCGGCTTGTACGGTGTGTGTGGATCCCAGTAGTGAACGAACAGGAACACGTCCTGGTCTGCATGATCCTCTATCCAGGGAATGGCCATGGAGTTGATCTGGTCAGCTGTGACCCTCTGTGTAAGCTCGCGCCTCCCCGCCGCCGGGTTCATGTAGTAGTTGAACCCCTTGGCGAAGTATTGCTTCATGTGGTAGAGGGTGCTGACGGCGGCCGTCGTGTATCCATTTCTCTCCAGAATCGACGGAAGCCAGGGAGCATCGCTCCGAATTGTCTCCCACGAGGCGTGGGAGACGACGCCGTTGGTTATCCCCCTCTGGCCCGAGAAGAATGACGTGTAGCTTGGCTGAGTCGGAACGTCGCTCGGATAGGCTCTCTCGAAAAGCACGGACCTCTTCGCCAGACGATCTAGATTGGGGGAGGTATCTCTCTGGTAGCCGTAGCACCCAAGATGGTCGAAGCGCAGGGTGTCGAGGTAAACCACGATGAACTGCAATCGGATCCCGTCAGCTGGACGCCACGGTAAGAAAAAGATTACCGGGCAACATCCGGGTCCAGAGTACGAGCCCGGGATGCATCTTTATTCTCAGCCGGCCAGCCGCCGACATGCGGCTCAGAAGTCTTGGATCAACCGGGCTGAAGGTCGCACCTGTCAGCTTCGGAGGGATAACGGTTGCAAGCCTCTCCCAGTCTGATGCCCAAAAGCTGGTCGAGTGGGCCATAGAGAGGGGCGTCAAGTACTTCGACTGTGCGCACTCTTATGCCGATACCAATCAGAAGCTCGGTGCCATACTTCCCCAGTTTCGCGACAGGATCCACCTAGGGGTGAAGATCCTAGACAGGGGCGAGGAGGAGGCATACGATCGCTTCACCTCGAGCTTGAAGGACCTGAACGCGGAGCACTCGGACATCGGCTGGCTTCACGCAGTCGACCTTGAGGAGACCCTGGACCAAGTTCTGGGCGAGGGCGGCGCGGTTCATGCCCTTGAGAGGGCGAGGGAAGAGGGACTCACCAGGTTCATAGGCATTACGAGCCACAGGCCGGACCTCGTGGCGCAGGCGCTGAAGCGCTTCCCATTCGACGTAGTCATGGTGCCGACGAACTACATCTATCGATTCAGCTTCTCGGCCGAGACGGCCCTCCTTCCAATCTGTCACTCCAGGGGCATCGGATTTGTGGCCATCAAGCCGAGGGCATACGGATGGATCGCCGACATGAAGAAGGCCTACCGCTATCTCATCACGGTTGGGGTGTCAACCATCATACCTCACGGCCAGCCAGACGAGCTCCGCACCGCCGTTGGAATGATGGACGAGCTGGACGAGATGTCCCGGGACGAGCTTGACCGGCTGCTCTCCACCGCCGATGAGCTTCGTCAGATGTGCAGGCAGTGCGGCTACTGCCTCCCCTGCCCTGTGGGTATCGATATTCCCCTGGTCCTCCGGCTGAGCGACCTCTGGCATGGGCCCCATAGGACCCAGTCCTTTTCGGAGAACTATGCCGTCCAGAAGTGGGCTAGGGAGAAGTACTCCTCTCTCACCGTGAGGGGCGATGCCTGCACGAGGTGCGGCCTGTGCGAGGAGAGGTGCCCCTTCTCCCTCCCCGTAGCAGATCTGATCGATCAGGCACACCGGAAGCTGACACGTGGACCCGAGGACACCTCTACTACATAGGTGCCGCTGTGATCCTGACGTCGGAGAACTTG
>CAYWSC010000317.1:0-2816 GCA_964460695.1 Hadarchaeota archaeon (SeqCode) | reverse complement strand
CTTCCGCAGAATCCTCGGTGGCCGAGTGCCCGAAGTCACCCGAGGAAGCACTGTGCCTTTGGAGCGTATCCCGCCCATAGTCGGACCTACCATAGGGGGAATCGTAGAGGTCGCTAGGGGCTGCGACCGGGGCTGTGCCTTCTGCCTGCCCAATATGCTGACCAAACGATCGATGCCCATGGACCGTATCCTCCACGAAGTACGCATCAACATTGCGGCTGGAAACCAGCCTCTTTTCCACGCGGAGGACGTGCTCAGCTACGGCGCGAGGGGATGGAAGGTGAACGAGGCGGCGGTCTACCAACTCTTCGAAAAGACGCTCAACGTTCCAGGCGTCCAGAGAGCCTCGATGAGCCATTTCTCCATATCCTCGGTTGCTCAGGCTCCGGACCTCGTTGCCAGGCTAAGCGAACTCGTTGCTCACCATCGCGGCGAGGAGGTGGGCGAGGGCGGACGCTTCGTCCTCTCGGGGCAGGTCGGGGTTGAAACGGGCAGTCCGCGGCTAATGAAGATTCACATGCTTGGAAAACCCAAGCCCTACTCTCCAGAAGAATGGCCCGACGTAGTGGTGAGGGCATTCGAGATCTTGAAGGAGAACTACTGGGTCCCATGTGCGACGCTTATCATAGGACTTCCCGGCGAAGAAACAAAAGACGTGGAGCAGAGCACTGAGCTTGTTGAAAGGCTAAGGGACTTCCCAAGCCTGATAATTCCCCTGTTCTACGTTGACCTGGCGAACCTGGCGGGCGGCCACTCCTTCTGCCTTGATGACCTCCGTCCCGAACACGGAGAGCTCTTCTTCAAGTGCTGGCTCAACACAATCAGATGGGTTCCCGGTCTATTCAAGTCCCAGATGGTTCCAGCTCTCAGGGGACGGCTTCAAAGAAGGGCAGTTGAGTTTCTTGTTGAAGGCGGCCTAAGGTATGGCAGCCGGGCTGCGAAGATCTGCGAGAAGCACTATGGATGGGATCTCAGAGCAATGGTTTTGGACATCCGGGAGGGCCGTAGGAAGGTCATGCCAGGAGCCTTCAGGCCCCTCTTTGCCCTGGCCAGGTGATTGGATGATTTCCTGCGACCGTACGTAGACAGCGGAGACTAACAGGGAAAGGGGTGAGGATGTGAGGATCCTGCTTGTTAACCCTCCCACAATGGGCAGCTCGGAATCGTATGACCTTCTCAAGATATCCATGCCCCCTCTCGGGCTTGCTTACATAGCCGCGGCCGCCGAGCAAGAGGGCCATTCGGTCTCTATTCTCGACTGTCCGGCTCTTGGTCTAGGCATGTCTGATGTTGAACGCCAAATCAGAAGGGCAAGGCCGGACATTGTAGGCGTCACCTCGACGACTCCACAGATAGGGAGGGCGATGAAGGTCGTGGATCTAGCGAAGAAGGCCGTCCCCGGTGTCTGGACGGTCGCGGGCGGTCCTCATGTCACTGTGTTGCCAGAACAGACCCTGGCTGAGAACAAAGCCCTGGACCTCTGCGTAGTGGGCGAAGGGGAGTCTACCTTCGTCGAGCTTGCTGGAGTACTGGAGAGGGGAGTGGACGTAGAACAACGGCTCAGCGGGGTTCGAGGGATCGCCTTCAGGCAAGGGGACGGATCTATTGTCAGAACGGGGAGAAGGCCGCCGGAGGACCTGGAGAAACTCCCGCTGCCGGCCAGACACCTCTTGCCGATGAGACAGTACCAAGTCCTTGGCAAGAAAGGCCTAGTTCCAAATGTGCTCTCCAGCCGTGGCTGTGCGTATCACTGTATCTTCTGCCTCACCCCATGCATCTTCGGGCGGTACAGAGCTAGAAGCGCTGAAAGCGTCGTAGACGAGATCGAGACGATACACAGCGAGTACGGGTTCTCGAAGTTCGAATTCTCAGACGACCTCTTTACAAAAGATCCGCGGCGTGTCAGGAGGATATGCGATCTGATGAGGTCGAGGGGATTGGATCTGGAGTGGGGCTGCTCAGCACGCGTGGATCTGGTAGACCAGGGTCTCTTGGAGACGATGAAGAGGGCCGGCTGCAGCACCATCTACTATGGGGTTGAGTCGGGAACCCAGCGGATCCTAGACTTCATCAGGAAGGGAACGAACATCTCCCAGATCAACCGGGCCTTCAAGATCACCAAGAGGGCAGGGATTGAGATATTCGCCTCCTTCATGATGGGGTTCCCCGGTGAGACGAAGAGAGACATTGAACGGACCATCTCCTTCGCGAAGAAGCTGGCGCCCTCGTACGCCCAGTTCTCGATTGCAACGCCCTACCCCGGGACTGCGCTGTGGAGGATGGTCAAGAGGGCGGGGATGCTTCTTCCGAAGACGTGGACAGATTACACGGCGACCAAGGTCCTCATCAAGCTGAAGGAGCTTCCAGAGAAGCAGATTGAAAGGCTGTTTAGGAAGGCCTATGAGAGCTTCTATCTCTCACCAAGGTTCCTGCTTTCCCACCTCTCGAAGGGCCACCTCGACTTGTTTAAGTTCATCTGGCGCTTCGCTATCAGCCGGGCCCGAGGCACCCCCTGCTCATCCGTGAAGGATTTGACGACCTTCTAGAAGGTCCTTGGAAGAATCTCTAGGGGCAGGTCATAGAACCGGGTTCCCTCCTCGAACACAATTGGTGTGCTCGACCGATAAGGGGAAGAAACCGGAGCTCAAGGAGAGCGCGGGTGAAGACCAGCCGTGAGTTCTAACACCGATATTTGCGGGGAAGAGCATCACCGGCCCTCGATGAGGACGAGCACGCTTCCCAGAGCGGTGCCCGGCTGAAGCCCGGAAGGTGTTGTTAGACTTGCAGTGCAACTTTGAAGTGGTTCGAGGCACCAA
>CAYWSC010000316.1:0-2818 GCA_964460695.1 Hadarchaeota archaeon (SeqCode) | reverse complement strand
CCTGCGGTCCCGTAGAGGCACCACCAGAGGAGCGGGGGATGCCTCGCCACGGAGAAGCCGCAGGTCACTTTGATAGGGATCCCCGCCTCGGTCTGGAAGATGGCAACCTGCAGATCGATTGCCCCTAGCTCGGGCGAGACGTTGCAACCGGAGGAGATGCAGGAAGCAGATATGCACCGAGTCTTAGCGATGTCGAGGACCGGCCCGAGGGAGTGGGTGCAGTACTTGATGGGGGGCAGGGATGCACGCCACGTTGGCCTTCCGTCTGGCCCGACCATGAGCTCCCTGCAGTCGTGCACGTAGTCCGCCTCAGCGTATATCACCTTTCCGATCTCGCCTCTCTGAATCATGCTCCTCCAAGCCGCCACGTCCCCGTAGTAGAGGCAGTTCTCAGTCATCATATAGCTGAGAGATGTCCTCTGTACAGTTCTTATCAGCCGGAGGCACTCATCGAGATCGGAGGCGGCCGGCACCTCGCTGAGGACGTGTTTTCCTGCCTCCATGCAACGGATCGAATGATCGGCGTGCAATGGGGCCGGGCTCGCCACTACGGCAATATCGAAGTCAAGATCCAAGAACTCGTCGAAATCTGTCGTCGCAGACGGGATACCGCTCTCCCTTGCGACTCTGCCCAGCTGCTGCGGGTCCTTGTCGCAGATCGCCGTGACTCGGCAGTCGTCACGAGAAGAAAAAATGGAGAGGTACGTGAGACCTCTCCTCAGTCCGACGATTCCAACCTTGAACATTCTTGCTCGACTTGCAGGTATTGATAGGGCCTACTCCTCGATCGAGATGGCCTCGACGGGACACTCTTCAGCGGCCTGCCTAGCGCATTCCTCGGCATCCTCGGGTACCACATCAACCTTGACGTGGCTCACGCCGTCCTTCATCTCGAATACCTCTGGGCAGGTCTCGGCGCAGAGTTCGCATCCCGTGCAGAGGTCTTCATCTACGCTAACCTTCAAACGCTCACCTCCGATCGCCGGAGGATGACGGGTTCTTAAAAGTTACACTTCCCGGTCGAAAAAAGTGGGCCGAAGCTTGGCGAGAGGGAAAAGATCCCAAGGGCGAGAAAAGAGGTCGCCTGAGAAGAATCCCCTATTCCCCTTCTGATTCGTTTGGAAGCCGACCGCGAATTTCCCTTGGGATCGCAAGGTACTCTGATGTTACGAAAATAAAGCGGTTTTGTTTAAAATGGCTGTTTATCCAACGTTTTGAAGAGGTTGGGAGCATCCTCAAATAGCCTGAGGATCCTTCTGGCTAGGCGGCCCTTTTCTACCACTCTTCCCTGCGGACCATTTCCTCAAACGCCTGTAGGCTCCTCCCCTCCGATACATTCGTGATCCCAAGGGCCCTGCACTCGCGTACGAAATTCAGGGTCTGCTGCCTGCGATCCGGATCAGACTTGTCCATCATATAGGCCTTCGAGTAGAGGAGCGGCAGACGTGCAATTCGGAGGCGGCGGTGAAACCTCGACTCTTTGTCCGTCTTTGAAATGGCATCCTCCAGCAGGGAGAGTCCATCTCGGACCAGCGAGGGAGTCAGGAAGTGATCCGGGGGATCAAAAATCCTGACATGCACGCCCCCCCTCTCGACGTCGTCGTGGAGGTTTTCGATGTATTCAGCAATCGCTTTGGATCCTGGCCCATAGTATCCCTCGAGAAACTCTGACATGTAGGCGTCCACGTCGCAGTCGGGGTCCCACAGGATCTTCGCCAGCAGGTAGGATCGCAGGGCGGCGAATTCGCCGCCGCCACCCTCGGAGTAATTTCCCTCCTCGAAGATCCCCTTGACCTTGTTCTTGACGAAGAACTGGACGTTGGGCTGCAACACCTTCAGGTTGGGAAATGGCATCAGGTAGTGGGCGAAATTCGTCACATAGTCCCAGACGTAGAGGGTTTGAGCAACCCTGGCCCAGCCCTCTGTGTCCCGTCTGAACGACTCGTTTTCCGGGCAGCTTGCGAGGGGGTGTGAGAAGCAGCATTCTATGCTGCACAGCCTAACGATCACGTTTGATCTTGGACGTATGTTCTTGGGCGGCTTCCGAGTGTACTGGTAGGCCAGGGTGTCGACCCAAACGTCGGGAAATTCCCGCTCGATCCTCTCCGCGACCTGGTTTACAAAGTGGAGCAAGGACCCCGAATGAGACCCCTCCTCCTCATCGATCTTGGAGCAGTTCTTGCATTGGCATGGATTCTGCCAATCGTTCTGACTCACCGAGATTATGTCGGCAGAAGGATTCTGCCTCAGCCACTGTAGGGCCCTCTCGGAGGCTATCTTCACAACATCAGGATTCGTCAGGCAGAGTTGTGTCCTTTCGGATATCCTTCTACCGTCGACTTCGGAGAAGTACTCGGGATGGCTCGAGAAGTATTCCTCCGGAGGCACGAGGCTGTTGAATGTGTGGACAAAGCCCACGTAGGTTACCTTGCCGCCGTGGATATCCTTGAGCGTGGCTCGGGTCGAATTCATGCGGTTTCTGGCAGCCCATTCGCCGTCAAAGGCCTCCGTGAAGAACGGCTCCCTGTATGCGAGAATAGGTCTGAACGAGAAGCCCCCGCTTGGAAGATCCACCTGGGTCTTCGAGGGAAGGAGGGTTTCGTCCTCCGCTATCCACTTGACCCCAACGAAGCGGTCCAAGAACTCATAGACCCCGTATAGGACTCCTCTCGGACGGCCGCCAGAGATAACGAGAAAATCATTCTCCCACTTGATTGAGAACTCCTCAGCACCCATCGAGGGGTCGGTTCTCAGGAGTATGCTGCCGCTAGACGGGGTGGTGGAGACGGGTGGCCTTCTCCCGCAGACCAGTCCTATC
>CAYWSC010000315.1:0-2819 GCA_964460695.1 Hadarchaeota archaeon (SeqCode) | reverse complement strand
CAGCCCATGCGCTTAATCTTTGAGAAGAGGGCACGCGAGGCCTGAACGCTTCCCGGCTCCCCGTCCATCATCAGCGCGAGCGCTGAGAAGAAACTCGTGCGGCTGTCCGGTTTGCCCAGCTCATCGCCTAGGACCAGCCCAGAGGCTTTGTCGAGATATCGCTGGACATATCCGAGCGCACAGTCTAGGGCTCGCCTCGCGGCCGGTGAAACCACCATGATGTTCCCCCGCCGATCCACACGAAAGACGTGGGGTGATTCGTTTTGTGAGCTGTCCTCTCCTTCCGCGTCCAAGATGCTCCTTCTCCCGGGCTCTCAGCCGATGACCTGCATCCACGTTCGCGTCTGAGAGAAGGTTAAGAATACTTCGGCTCCGAAGTCTCTCTCGAAAAGAAGAAGCTGAACTATCTGTCATTCCTGCTCGAGAACCCGGGGAGACGAAGGAAGCGGAATCCCTGATGGAGCCAGCACCTATCCACCCGAGGGGAGATCCTTAAGCCTCACAACCTTGACCGCTCCTCGATCCCTCTCCTGAGTTTCGAATGCCCGGTCATGAGACTGGCGCTAGAGAGGGAGGCCGGGCAGACCCGGCCCTCATCCGGTGACACGGCTGAGAAACAGATCGGGATGGTCGGTGTCAGTGCCGTCAACGCCCAGCACACTGGATCATTTAAGTAACCGGACCAAGTTCGGCTCCCGGATACCATGCCCATAAGCTGGGACGAACTCCAGCTCTACAACATCGACCTCCATTTCCACGCGGGAAACGAACGTCCCCCGCAGTACTCGATGAGGGACTACATAGACTTTGCCCTCGCCTCCGGGAGGAAGATAGTGGGGATTACCGACCACTTCGGCTTCTATCTCGGCAGAAATCCCGCCGCGTGCAACCATTATCCCGGCAGCATTGAGGGATACACACGCTTCTGCCGGGACATCCTCGAGCTGAGGCGAGAAAGGCCTGACGCAGTCCTCTTGGCAGGTCCGGAAATCGGGTTGAACGACCTGGAGACCGGAGCCGCCGAACCGGCCTTCTCCGCCTCAGCTGCAGACTTCTTCATGGGCGAGCCCGGCAGATTTGAAGGAGAACTCGGGGAGTACCTGATAGATGCAATTGAGATCACCGCTGAGGCGAGGAACAGGTACGGCTGCCCCGGCTTCCTCAGCCACCCGCTGAGACACTCCATCAACACCATGCTCGGAAAAACCGGGCCCGGCCCAAGGATGCCGAGGCTTCCACCCCTTCCCCCCTTTCCGAGATGGACGATCCTCAGAACGAGATTGAAGAGTTCTTCGGGATAGACACCCACAGGCTCGCCAGAACTTCAGCGAGACTGGACATCCCGATAGAGATAAACCAGGCAAGCTGGATCAGGATACTCAGGATGAACCACCAAGGCTTCCTAGACAGATACCTCTTCCTCTACCGGATGCTGATCCAGAATGGCGCCAAGGTTGTCCTAGGGAGCGATACGCACGGAATCGAGAACCCGTACTCCACCCCTTTCGTTGCAGCAGGGCTTCTAGGAGTCGAACCGAGGGACATAACGTTCCTCGCACCCTGGGTTGACTGAGGCGGGCTAGACCGAACACTTAAAACGGAGATGCGCAGCAGCGGAAGCATGCCTGTCATTTCCCTTCCCAGCACACCCCAGTGGATGAGAGAGTTCTACCAAGAGGATGACGGCCTTCCCGCACCACGGGTAAACGCACTCGAGTTCGTCGGGAAAGACCTCTGGGCCGCAACGCCCAGTGGGATCTACGCGCTGAGGGGCCGCGTGTGGAAACCACTGACCCAGAGGGGATGCCCCAAGGGCGAGGTGGACTTTCTCAAGCAGTATGACAATCAGGTCCTAGCCTCGTCCGACGGGGAGCTATACGTCCTCAAGAGGGGTAGGTGGACCGTTCCCGATGGGCCCAGAGGCGTGTTAAAGGCAGACGTCGACCTGGACGGTCGCCTCATGCTCGTGGCGCACGACGGGCTGTGGAGATACGACGGGAACTCGTGGACCCAGCTGAAGCGTGGGGAGGCCGGGAGGGTCCTTTTCAGGGACTTCACATGCCTACCGGACGGCACCGCAGTCGCGGCTACCAACCAGGGGCTCTTCTTCCTGCTGGGAAAGCGTCTGTACTGGTTCGGCGTACGCGCAAAGGAGGACGGGCTGCTCAGCAACGACACGCGAAGCGTTAGGTGCGATAGCTATGGGCACCTATGGGTTGCCACCGACAGGGGGATATCGATATACGCGGGGAAAGACGGCTGGTGCTCCATAACCGGCTCGGAGAAGCTCCCCTACGAGGACCTGCTTCAGATAGAGCTGGGTCCGCCGGGGGAGTACTGGTTTGGAAGCGAAAAGGGACTCATACTCCTCAACCAGGGTAGATGGAAGTACTTCGCGTCGAAGAGATGGCTGCCAAGCGACGTGGTAAACGACATCCTCCCCGCCGGCAGGGGCGAGTGCTGGGTGGCGACAGACGAAGGGGTAAGCCACCTCTTCTCAAAGCCCATGACCCTCGAGGAGAAGGCTAGACACTACGAGGAGATCACCGAGAAGTACCATACCAGGTTCGGCTACGTCACCAAGAGATGGCTGACAAGGCCGGGCGACCTGACCTCCGGCAGGGTTGAAATCTCGGACAACGACGGACTCTGGACAAGCCTCTACGTCGCAGCCGAGTCCTTCAGGTACGCCGTGACCAGAGAGGAGGAGGCCCGCAAGAGGGCTGCCAGGTCCCTTGAGGCCGTGATGAGGCTGGAAGAGGTCACCGGAATACCTGGCTTCCCGGCGAGGGCCATCAGGCGGAGGGGCGAGCCGGGCT
>CAYWSC010000314.1:0-2822 GCA_964460695.1 Hadarchaeota archaeon (SeqCode) | reverse complement strand
AAGTGAAGAGGGCCATAGTAGAGGACACCTACGCCGAGGCGTTTCGATCCTACTATTCCCGAGTCCTTATCACTGGGCAGACGCCCCAGCTAGCCGAGGCCGGTGCCGTATCTGCCACGGGATTTGCGACCTCTGCGCTTGGCTGCGGGGTCGAAGCTGGAGTGGAGGGGCACGTAGATCCCTCCCAGACGCCCGACGGGCGACCCGGCGTGCTGGTCCAGTTTCACATCTGGAAGAAGGATCCGAAAACGATGTACCAAGTGTTGCTGCTGAGAATCGGGAACTGCGTGCTCACCGCGCCGTCTGCCTCGGTCTTCGACGCAACGCCCAAACCCATAGCGAGGGTGGACCTCGGCAGAAAGCTTCGCTTTTTCGGCGACGGATACGAGGAGTCTTCGACGGTTGCTGGGAGAAAGGTCACGACGATACCGGTGATGGGCGGATCCTTCATAGCCGAGGACGAGGTAGGCTTCTCCAGAGGAGTATCAGGCGGGAACCTCTGGGTAATGGGTTCAAGTCTTGCCGAGGCGGTGGAAGGCGCTAAGTGCGCGGTGACAGCGATACTCCGATCGGGCCACGTCATTACCCCCTTCCCCGGTGGGATATGCGGCGCCGGATCTAAGGTCGGGTCGCTGAGGTACAAGTTCCTCAAGAATTCGACGAACCATCCCTACTGCCCGACGCTCAGAGACCTGATACCCGACTCGAAGGTTCCCGAGGGGGTGGGATCGATAATAGAGATAGTGATCAATGGGACAAGCCTTCGATCTGTCAAGAGGGCGATGGCCGCCGGCATCGAGGCAGCGGCTCGCTGTCCAGGCGTCCTCAGGATATCCGCCGGGAACTTCGAAGGGAGGCTTGGAAAGTTCAAGATCCATCTGAAGGAGCTGTAGGAGGCCCCAGACTGCCAAGGCTTCACATCAATCCGAGGCTTTGCCACGGATGCTGCTCGTGCGTAGTCGCATGCCCAGTAACGGAGAAGATATGTCCCAGCTGCGCGGCCGGCAACGATCCGTACCACGAAGACCTCGTTCTTGTCGTTAGAAACGGACTTGCTAGGGTAAACAGGATCGAGAACTGCACCTACTGCGGGGTCTGCGTCGAGGCCTGTCCGTCAGGGGCGATAACCATACTCGAGGAGGCGGTATCATCAAGCTCGTCTTGATAACTGGCAGGACTCTCTCCCAGGGAAGGTCGGCCATCGCAGGCAAGGATACGGAAGCCTACAGGAGGGAGGTCTCCACGCTTCAAATGAACCCCAGAGACATGGAGAGGTTGGGAGTCAGTGAGGGCGACCGAGTATCTGTCAAAAGAGGCGGGCTGGCTGTAACCCTCACGGTCAGGAGGGCTGTCGAGGAGGTCGCAGAGGGCGTGGCGTATCTCCCCTACGGCGAGAAGGCTAGCAAGCTCTCCTCTGGGGATACGGAGGCCGTGGGCATGCCGCTGATGAAGGGGATAGAGGTAGATGTAGACGCCGTGGAGGACTGAGAAGTTGGCGACGGATAAGCACACCTACACCTCTGTGGTCTGCCCCTTCTGCGGGTGCCTATGCGACGACCTGAGGGTCTCCGTCCGCGACGGAAGAGTGGTCGAGATATTGAATGGGTGCGCCCTCGCCAACTCCCGGTTCAGGCAGGTCTCCAGGCGCAGGCTAACCCGACCCCTGATTAGAGGTGGAGGCGAAAAGGAGGTTAGCTACGATGAGGCCGTAGACGAGGCTGTCAGGATACTGACGGCATCCGATCATCCCCTGCTTTACGGCTGGGCCAACACGACCTGCGAGGCGCAGAGGCTGGGCATAAGGATCGCCGAGATCCTTGGAGGCGCCATAGACGATACATCCTCGGTTTGCCACGGCCCGACCACCATCGCAGTCCAAGGCGTGGGCTACGTCAGTGCAACCCTAGGAGAGGTGAAGAACAGGGCGGATGTAGTCGTCTACTGGGGGTGCAACCCCTTTCACGCCCATCCCAGGCATATGAGCCGCTACTCAGTCTTTCCCCGAGGATTCTTCAGGTCTGGCAGGGGAGACCGCAAGCTTGTGGTGGTTGATCCGAGAAGAACTCACACAGCCAGGATAGCCGATCTGCATATTCAACCCAAGGTTGGGTGCGATCTCGAGATCCTGAACGCCCTTAGAGTACTGATCAAGGGGGAGAAGCTGAGAGAGAAAAGCGTTGGCGGCGTTGCTCTCGAGGAGCTCCACCGCCTCGCCGACCTCATGACGGGGGCAGAGTTCGGAGCCGTCTTCTTCGGCCTCGGGCTGACCATGAGCAGTGGGAAACACCGCAACGTGGAGGCACTGCTCCAGCTGGTCAGGGATTTGAACTCGAAGGCCAAGTGGGTCGTCGGCGCGATGCGGGGCCACTACAATGTGGCAGGCTTCAACGAGGTCTGTGCGTGGGAGACCGGATACCCTTTCTCAGTTGACTTCTCGAGGGGGTATCCACGATACAACCCGGGCGAGACCTCTGCCGTGGATCTGATAATGAATGAGGAGGTGGATTCGATCCTTGTCGTCTCCTCCGACCCAATCTCCCATCTCCCCTCGGAGGCTGTGAGCAAAGCCCTCAAGATGCCGATTGTGGCTATAGATCCGTTTAGCACGCCGACCACCGACGCAGCTAAGGTGGTGATACCGACGTCGGTAGCGGGCGTGGAGGTTGGAGGAACAGCATACAGGATGGATGGAGTCCCCATTCAGCTCCGTCCCGTTCTGAGCCCGCCGCCGGGAATGCTGTCCGATGAACAGGTGCTCGACATGATGCTTGAGAGGCTTGTCCAGTGAAAGCGAGAGAGACCCTGCTCACCAACGGACTGGT
>CAYWSC010000313.1:0-2823 GCA_964460695.1 Hadarchaeota archaeon (SeqCode) | reverse complement strand
GGCGAGATGACTGGGCCAAAGAGTACTAGAGACACGCATCCCCTGCAGTCGAAAGACCGACAAAAAGGGTGTGGTAGGCAATCGCCACAGACCCAGTTCGTCAAAGCCCGAAGAAGATCCACTAGCTTTCGGCGCGGCGGCGCTCAGGTGATTGGGAGCAGTGGGCTGAACACCTCGGTTGCCCTTGGTGCTTACACCCCTGCCCCATCAACCTCGTCTTCTGGCGAGAACCTTCGTCGATGGCCCTCGTGATCGTCGCCGATCCCGAGCATGTGGCCCGACTGGCCGTCTATTGTTCGGGGGCGGCTTCGAGCCTAGATGCTTTCAGCTCTTATCCGCTAGCGCGTAGCTACCCGGCAGTGCCCTGTCGGACAACCGGTACACCAGAGGCGCCGGCACCCTGTTCCTCTCGTACTGGGGGCACCTTCCCCTCAGACGGCCAACACCCCCAACGGATAGCATCCAACCTGGCTCGCGACGGTCTAAACCCAGCTCACGTTCCCTTTTAATGGGCGTACAACCCCACCCTTGGACGCTGCTGCACGTCCAGGATAGGAAGAGCCGACAGCGAAGTACCAACCAAGCAGGGGCGATGTGAACTCTTGCCTGCGACAAGCCAGTTATCCCCGGGGTAGTTTTTCTGATACTTCACGCCCCCATCAATGAGGCAGTGAAGATCGCTAGGCCACGCTTTCGCGTCTGGATTCCTCGCTTGGCGGAATCCAGTCAGGCCGGCTTTTGCCCTTGCACTCTACGGCGGAGTTCTGTCCCGCCTGAGCCGACCTTTGGGCGCCCCTGATATCTTTTCAGGGGCGTGGCGCCCCACCCGAACTGCCCACCTCCCGGTGTCCCCGGCACGGGGGCCGGGTTAGTGATGCAGGCATTGAAGAGTGGTGTTCCATTGGCGCCTAGCCCACACCCGAAAGTGCGGGCGTCAAGCGGCTCCCACCTACGCTCTGCATCAATACCCGCACCACAACGGAAAGCTGCAGTAAAACTCCACGGGGTCTTCGCGTCCCTTTGGGGGTATCCGGCGTGTGCTTCCGGACACGTGGGTTCGCCGGGTTCCAGCTGGGGACAGCTGCAGTCTCGTTAATCTATCATGCGGGTCGCCAATTAAGCGACAAGGGATTACGCTACCTTTAGAGGATCATAGTTATCCCCTCCCTACACCGGTGCTTCACGCGGTTGGAACCGCGCTTAACAATCCGGCAGTGGGAACGACTCAGCTCCGATACACACCCTTTCGGGCTAGCCGGAACCTGTGTTTTTATTAAACAGTCGGACTGCACTTGTCACTGCGACCTGCCCCTCGCAGGGCAGGCACCCCTTATCCCGAAGTTACGGGGCTAGTTTGCCGAGTTCCCTCAGCTGGAGTATCCCGACACGCCTTAGGCTTCTCACCTAGGGGCACCTGTGCCAGTTCTTGGTACGGTCACGTAGGATCCCTCCCGACACCCTTTTCACGGGCCCCTGGACTCAGCCGAACCCCCCTAAAAGAACGGGGGGCCACTCGAGCCTTCGCCTGGTTCTCACCATTACGGTACTCCCCAGGTTTCGACTCTTAGATAGGGCGACGGCCCTACTCGGCCTATCCGGAGGCGTCAGGTGCCGGGCCTAGCGTCGCCGCGTGTACCTACGTGGTACCGGAATATTAACCGGTTTCCCTTTCGGGCACACCGTATTAAGGCTGCCCTTAGGACCGACTAACCCGTGGCTGACGAACATTGCCACGGAACCCTTGCCCTTTCGGCGGCGGGGATTCTCACCCCGCTTTGCTGCTACTACCGGCAGGATCTTCATTCCCACGCGGTCCACCCGACCTTACGGCCGGACTTCTTCCCGCGCAGGACGCCCCCCTACCAGCCGCTTTCGCGGCTCCGGGGTATCAGCAGCCGGCTTGAACCTCGTCCATTTTCGAGGCCCCCAACCTCGACGGGTGAGGTGTTACCCACTCTTTAAAGGATGGCAGCTTCTAAGCCAACCTCCCCGCTGTCTGTGGCCAGGGACGCTCTTCAGTTTGTACTTAGCCGGCATTTAGAGGCTTTAACCCCGGTCCGGGTTCGTCCCCTTTCGGAACTCAAGTTTACCCCAGAGCCCCTAACTCCGGTGGTCTACGAGGACGACGACTTCGGAGTTTGTAAGGGAGCCGAGGAGTTTCCTCCCCGGACATCCCAAACAGTAGCTCTACATCGCCGCCACTCTCGCACCAGGCTGTCCTGCGGGACACTTCGGGGGGAACCAGCTGTCTCCGGTTTTGATTCGCCTTTCACGCCTAGCCCCAGGTCATTGGAACGAATTGCACGTCAGCACCCATTCAGGCCTCCATCGGTCTGTCGACCGACTTCGCCTTGCCCAGGGCTAGATCAACCGGTTTCGGGTCTTGCGGCCGTGACTAAGGGCCCTGTTCAGACCCCGTCCCTCGCCTTGCGGCTGCGGACTCTCGGTTTCCCTGCGGCTCCGAAGCTCGACCTTCTTAGCCTCGCCACGACCGCAAACTCCCTGCCCCGTGTTTCAAGACGGACGGCACAACCCTGATCATCTGGCCTCGTGCATGACGCTCGCGCGCCTCCCCTTCGGCCAGACTCATCTCTTCCGAGCCGTGCCTAATTATAGCCGCCTAGTTTCAGGCTCTTTTCACCTCCCTTGCGGGATTCTTTTCAGCGTTCTCTCACGATACTATTGCGCTATCAGTCTCGAGACGTGTTTAGGGTTGGGAGTTGATGCCTCCCGCCTTCCCACGCAATATCCGATGCGCAGTACTCTGGAACGGTCCAAAGATCGGAAGAGCACACGTCTGAACTCCAGTCACTTAGGCATCTC
>CAYWSC010000312.1:0-2826 GCA_964460695.1 Hadarchaeota archaeon (SeqCode) | reverse complement strand
AGGTCATAGCTGGTGTGATCGTCCCACTCGTTACTAGCAGCGATAAGTGCTGACCTTATGAACGACGAGTCAAGTCCTTGCGGGTTATAAGGGTTGAACGAAAAATCCACCATGCCGTCCCACTTCGCTATGATCTTGTAGCCCTCGCTCGTCTTCTTGTTGCCACCGGCCCATGGAGGCTTCGCATCCCTGTCATAGACGAAAAAAGTCATCCTCTTCGGCCGCGTCTGGACGAAAACAACCGTTGTGGCCGTGATCACAGCCACTACCGCCATGACCGCCAAGATCTTCGCAAATCTATTCATCTGTCTACCTCCCATCCATGAACTGAGGCGCATTGATGCCTGGCCCCGATCAATCCCCGGGCATACCCTGCAATGCAGCTGACCCTTCTTAAGGCTTTGGGTCAAAAACCGACTTGGTTGCCCAGCCTCGTTCCTCACCTATCGGTGACAGACCCTAGGAAGCCGTCCCGTCGTCAATGACATGGAAAGCATTTGATACCAGTCTATGGAAGCAGCCAGCCATCTCCCGATTAGCCGGGCGAAGAACCGGGATCGAGCAAAGGCTCTTAGCATCGGCCTTGAAAGGCCGATAGTCCGAGAGAGGTTGACCGGCCGATTTACGAAGGGCGGCGCCGGACAAGTCCTCATGCGGGCTCGCAAGCACCAACGGCTGCCAGCGGCCCTTGCACCTGAACCGCTAGGCTGAGTGGACAAAGCTTGTAGTCGACACCTCTCGGTACATACGTCTCCTGACCATTAGGCTCCATATGGCGATGCCGCAGATCAAAAAGGTCCCGGTAACGGTAAGCCACTCAACAAGATATATCCAGACAAGTGCATCCCTCTTCACCCTCTCGGAGACGGCCTCCGCCTTGTCGAGGAGGGAGAGAGCCTGGTTCGTCTCTAGCAGGGCGGTGGCGAAATCCCCCTCCAAATACGATTCTTTGGCCCTTCCCGCTGCATGGTCGACCTGCTCCATAGCAATGAGGATCCTCTTCGGATTCGCTCCAAACTTCTCCACGAAGTCCACCATCGCGTAGAGAATCATCCTTCTGTAGCCGAGGCTCGTCATCCTCTCTCTGACGGTGTGAACCAGGTCAAGATCCGTCGGAAGCTGTCTCTTGGCTGTGTAGAGCATTAGATTCGTGACGAAGTCCGGGTAGTACTCCCACTGCATGAATATCCATCCACCTGCGGGCGTCCAGTCCCCTGCCATCGCGAAGACCCTTCCACTCCCCTCGTAGTCCCATGTGGAGAAGAAAGGACTCTTCCAGCCAAGATACCTCTTGTTGTAGACAAGCTCGCTTGTCACCGTGCTAGTCGCAAGGACGTGGGCTCCAGGCCTGGCCGTAAGGACGTTCCCCTCGTATCTCTTGAGAAATGGCAAACCAGGCCTCCAGGGGAGACTTTTCATAAACGGGTTGTCGGTGTCGTCTATACTCACCACTCCGGCCTCAAATGCCCCGTAGACGGTGTTGACGGGCAACACATCGCCAACGGGCGTTGAGCCCCAGCTGGGGTGCTGCCCATTGGTGCCGAAGGTCTCGTGGCCCCCAACCATGACTAGGCCGGCCATGCCCTGATCCACTGCTTGCTTGAACCACTTCAGATGCTCCTTGGTGAAGCTTGCCACGTTGGAGTCGCTTATCACCACCACGTCGTAGCTATCCGTCAAGTCATGATAGCTACGTGGCATGTACATCCTGATGGCCCTCAGAATGTCCTTTTGGGATATGCCGGCGTAGTGATCCCTCGACGCCTGGATGGGCGTGACCGAGAGAAGCGGTTCCACCTTCATGTACATATAGGGCGTCTGGCCCGGATACGGATCCCCGGTGTACAGAACGCCTACGGGAGACGCTTCACCGCGGACGGGAAGGCTTAGGATGACACCGAGCGATGCCACCAGAAGAGCAGTGGGTACGACACGCCGCCTCAGAGCCGTCATTTCGTCGAGGCGGCTGTCAGGCGCGCTTAAAAGGTTTCCACCGCAGAGGAGAATCTCCAAGTCCTACCTCATTCCAGGCACCAGGGTCAACACAGCGTCGGGAGTGGTTCTAGTTCCGAACGCTGCATTGAGAGCTTCTCGGCGTTCGAGCGTTCGGGCGTTCGGGATCAAACATAATAGGGGAGGGGGTCTCCTTCGACTGGTGAGACGGACTCGCGGAGAACGACTCAGATCATCCTCGTCCTGCTGATAGTCTCGCTCCAGCCCACCACCGCCTGGGCGATACCTAGGCATGACCCAGCCACGGGAAAGGTGAGGGTGCTCTACCTCGGCGACGCTATCGGTCAGAGCCCCTTTCCATACATGGTGAGCGAGCCACTGCTAGATGCAAATGGGATACTGGCATGCAAGATGTGGTACCCGTACGACACCATCAGGAAGAGCATGCGCGTCTATATGCCCCGCACCCTGCAAGCCCTCAACCACAGCTACGACGTCATAATCCTGAGCGACGCCAACGTCCAGAGCTTCGAAACGAAGCACCTCAACTGGTTTTCAAGCGCCGTGAGCGACCTCGGCTTAGGACTCGCCATGGTCGGCGGATTCGAGTCGTTCGGGGGGCACGGATACTCCTCGTGGGGAGACACGTCTGTCGGCCGAATCCTCCCAGTGGAGTGCCCACTCGAGTATGACGCCGAGGGGAGGATCGAGATTCTGGTTCCGACCAACCCGGTCGTATCGAACCTCCCGTGGGACACCATCGGAACGAGCAACTACTTCGGCGGGAACGTCGTGGTTCCCAAGATGGCTTCAGAGGTGGTTGCCAATATGCGTAGCGACCTGTTGCCTAGGAGGCTTCTCCCAGGCCCTGGA
>CAYWSC010000311.1:0-2835 GCA_964460695.1 Hadarchaeota archaeon (SeqCode) | reverse complement strand
ACGATCTCGGGGAGATTTGTCAGGCTCATCCGTTCGTCGTCGCTAGCCTCGACATGAAGTTCGGTCGCGTCTGGAGTCGAAGCCCACAGATATGCAGAATGGAGATGGAAGATCTTGTCTCATCTCTGTGCGCGGAGGGCGTTTCGGAGCTCATTTTCCTTGAGGTTTCGCGCGTGGGAACAGAGAGCGGTGTGAATGAGCGGAATCTGAGGAGGGCGTTGAGGGCAAGCACCGTTCCGCTGCTTGTGGGCGGTGGCATCCGAGATTCAAGAGATATTGAGCGGCTAAGCGAGGCCGGCGTCGACGGGGTTTTGGTGGCCACAGCTCTTCATTCTGGACGTCTTACAAAAGAGGATGTTCAGAGGTTTACGCAGTCCCCTTGAGCCGTGCTACTCGTCGCGGCATCAACCAGGCTGAGACTCTTGATGAACTGGTTTGGCGCCTCCCTAGTTGAGCCTACAAGCAGCCTGTAGTATTCCGTCTCCCCAGAGACCTTCTCGAGTATTCCTCTACAGAGCGCAACCTCTCCTTCGATAACCTGGTCTACATAGGTGTGGGTGAAGGAGACGACTGTTCGAATCTCGTGCCCCAACGCTCGTCCACGCACGAGGTATGTGGCGGGAAAGTCGCCGGAGAGATGAGCGTCGATAACTCGGCACTTGACAGTGGCTTCCCCAAGCCTTCTGAAGGTTGTCTGTCCGAAGACGCCGGAAACCTCCGAATCTGCCCGGCATGAGAGGATGTCGAACAACTTTCCCGCGAATTTCGCCCTGTTATGCTTTCTGATTTCGTGCCTGAGGAACTCGGGGAAAGAGTAGAACGATGGGTCAATCCCTCGCTTGCGGTAAATCGCTAGCCAGTCTCCTTCGGAAAGTGCCTGAAAGATGCCTTCTTCAAGTCCCCTTTCTATGCCCCGCCTAGCCAAACTGTAGTTCTTCAGCCCATAGACAACTATGTCGATGTCGGAGGATGCGTCCTGGGCACCCACAAGATAGGAGCCTGTGACGCCGAGGTTCTCGATAGCCACGCCGGAGAGGGAGCTCACGGCCCGGGCTAGCTTGGCGACGATCTTCGGCCTGCCCGTCTGCAGCGTGGTCGCGAGAAACCGGCGGGGAGAGTAGTGTCTTCTGATGGAGTGTGCAGGTACAACGCACAAGTGGGTGTCGAGCGATGGAACTCTGCTGAGGTAGTATGGATAGTGTTCTTCGATGAATCTAAGTGCGTCCTTGGAGCTGTCAAACTTTCGTCGGCCACGTTGGTTTGTGTATGCTCGTGGATCGGATAGAACGCCGAAGGGCGGGTGGCTGTAGGCGAGGACGGAGAAGAGAAGTCCCTCCCTAGTCTCTATGAAGTCCCTGACTTTGTACACGGCACAAGTTTCGGCGAAGGGGATATATCTTTAGCCCGTCGGCTAGAAGATATCCTGTTGCCAGGCACAGTGGCTGTCGTACCTGTGAAGCGGCTGGAATCGGCCAAGATGAGGCTATCGACGGTCATTCCGCCCGGGCCGAGGAAACAGCTCGCATTTCTGATGCTCAGCTCGGTCTTGCAGGCGCTGGAGAACAGCTCGTTGACCTCCACGATCATAGTAACCTCCGACGCGAGGGTGCTGTCGTGGGCAAAGGCGAGGGGAATAGAAACGGTGGCTGAGGACGGTTTGCGGGGGCCGAACACGGCGGTCTCGAAGGGGGTGCAGAGAGCCATTAGAGACGGGAGGGATGCCTGCATGGTTGTCGCGATGGATCTTCCCCTTCTTTCCTCTGAGGATATCGACATGTGTATAGAGATGGCTTCTCGCTTTGACAGATGTGTCGTCGCCTCGGGCTCGTACAGGGGAGGAACCAACCTGCTGCTTCTGAAGCCGCCGGGCGTGATCAAGACAATGTTCGGCGATAACAGTTTTATGAAACACGCCGAGGAGTCGGAGAAAGCCCGAGTTCCCTTCCTCGAGTATCGAAGCGAACGAGTAATGCTCGACGTTGACACGGTTGAAGATCTGTGCCGTGCGATGGATGCGGGGCTCGACCAAGGATATTCGTTCGTGAGGCAATATCTGCCAGGACACACTCAAGAAGAGTAGGGATAGGGGGAGATCGTGTGGCTAAGTCGAAGATAGTCATTGTGGAAGGTCGTCAGTACCTGGTGCCGAGGAAAAAGTACAAGCAGGCCAGGAAAAGGGTTCCATCAGAGGATCAGGTCTGGTCCTACATCATGGAGAACATAGAGGAATATGGGAGGCCGCTGGAGGAAGAAGGCGAGGAAGAAGAGGAGTAGCCGGGCTCCTTGCGTCAAACTCCCTAATGGAATGTCTTGACAAAGGCCATCAACGAGAAGACGAGCATTATCGCCAGCGAGAAGGCCATCGAGAGCATTCCCCACCCGATTAGGGGGCAAATGAAGATCCCTAGGATCATCAGGGGCACGAGGTTGAAAGCGAGCTTGTGCTTTGCGAAGGGGCCAAGCCAAGCCTCAACGTGTTTGAATTCGTGAGCTATGACCGCCGGGTCGTCCACCGAGATGACGGCCCACGTCACAAATGAATATCCAGATATCTCTACGAACCTTCCCTCTTGGGCCGGATCTGCGGGCTCTGCTTGTTCTCGTCGGCGAAGCGAGTGTCTCCTTATGCTGTCGCTACAGACGTAGCCATGGGCCCCTTCTCTCGGTCTCAACGCGACTACGAGGGGGCGTCCGTAGAGAAGGGAGAGGATGGAGCCGAGACAGAGGAGTGGGAAGTAGAAGATATGTGAGACGAGCCAAGAGATCCTGTGCGAGAAAGGCAGGAGTAGGGGATGGATCGGAAGTCGCACTACCTTTGGCTCTAGCTCGTGCCTC
>CAYWSC010000310.1:0-2844 GCA_964460695.1 Hadarchaeota archaeon (SeqCode) | reverse complement strand
GGAGGCGACCCCGTACCTCACCGAATCCTCGAGGGATGCTCCTTGGGAGAGAGAGAGAAGACGATTCCTGCGACAAGACTGTCCCCCGCTCCGACCCTACTTACCACTCGGACTGCTGGAGCCCGGACGAAGAGGCTCTCGCTCTTAGTGACGAGGAGCGCTCCAACAGGTCCCAGGCTGACGACGACTGCCTCGGATCCTCCGGTCTCAAGGACGCTCCTGGCCGCAGGGCGTATCTCGGTCTCGTCCCGTATGTCGTGGCCTATGATCTGTGCGAGTTCACGGAGATTCGGCTTCAGGATGAAGAGGTCTGAACGGGCGGCAATCTGCAGGGGTCTACCCGACGTGTCGACGATGAGGCGGGCACCGATCTCTCTGGAGACGTCCGCCACTCTAGCATAGAAGTCTTGCGGGGCTCCGGGTGGGAGGCTCCCGCTTGCGACGACATAATGTGGCTTTGGGCTGATGGACCTGATCGCTTCGAGCATCCGCTTGATGTCGGTCTCTTTCATGAGAGGGCCTGGCATGCCGAATCGGAACTGACGCCCCGTCGACTTCTCAAGTACGATAAGATCCTCTCTAGTCAAGTCCTCGATATCCAATGGGAGGTGGCTGAGGCCCTCCACGTCGAGGAGGTGCTTCAGCAGCCCGCCATAGTACCCGCCGGCCGGGTATATCGCTGTCGAACTTCCCCCAAGCTCTCTTATTGCTCGGGACACATTGATTCCGCCCCCACCTGGAAGGTGTGAGGGAGAGGCACAACGTAGCTTCGCCTCTGCGATGACATGGTCGACCGTTGCGGTTGTGTCGATGCTTGGATTTGCTGTTACGGTTAGAATTCTGGTTGCCGCCGTTTCGTTTTTCTTTTTGGACATGTCCTTGCTTCCCGTCGATGCTTGCGGTCGACCTTCAGACGTGAAGCTCCCTATTGGGTCTATCCCAACGATGTTCTAATTGACAAACCCAGTCATCGCCAGTCCTCTCGCTGGGCGACAATGATAAGAGATGCAGGCGACGGCGACTAGGGAGAGCGTGTCCAGAATGGCGAGATAGCTGTGGATCAGTCGCAGTGTTGACCAGCAGTGCACCAGAGGGTGCCGCCAACATTTTTTAAAGGGGGCCTGCAGCGGGTCGGGCAGATGGCTGCGGGAACCCGTCCAGCGGTTCTGATCTTCGCAGCCGTCGCTGTAGCGTGTCTAGGCGTAGCAGCTGCGGACCTCGACGGCGACGGGCTGCCCGATGCAAACGAGTCGTCGCTTGCAAAGCGTTTCTGTCCCGTTCTTCACCTGGCTCCCGGCGAGCTATTCTTCCCGACACCCGTGGACTATGTTATCGAGAACTCCCAGCTGAAGTCGTACCGGGATGGGAAGGTAACCACGGTTGCGTCAAAGCCGACTTCGAACTCGCTTTCGGTGTACAGCGAGCCGGGGTCGAAGTACTTTCTGGACAACATCCACGGACGCGTCGATGACGAGGGAGTCGCGGCGCACTTCGCCGAGGCGAAGAAAAACCTGACGCCCACCCTCTATGCCCACGTCACCCCCGTCGGAAACCTGACCGTCATACAGTACTGGCTCTTCTACCCGTTCAACGACGGACCTCTCAACAGACATGAGGGGGACTGGGAGATGGTTCAGGTCGTCGTCTCAGGAGACACGCCCGTCAGTGCTGGATACTCGCAGCACTTCTCCGGCCAGTGGGCGAAGTGGGAGGACGTCCTTACAAGAGGTGACCACCCAGTCGTCTACGTGGCGAAGGGGTCACATGCGAACTACTTCCGCTCCTACCAGGGCGTGCTTGGACTGCAGAATGACGTAGTCTCGGCCTCAGGAGAGTCAATCGTTCCAGAGGACTACAGGCTAGTGCTCCTAGGAGAGATAGGTGCACACCCGCCGGGGCAGGGCTGGCTCGAGTTCGCCGGGAGGTGGGGCGAGGTCGGCTCCCTGGAAGACCAGCTCAGAGCCCGAAACGGCCCCTACGGGCCGGGCCACGGGGACAACGAGGAGAAGTGGTTCCATCCCCTAGAGTGGCAGGACGGCATACACGAGCTCAACACGAACTGGCTCTGGTTGAGCTGGCTTGTGGCGAACTTCACCGTAATCTTCATCGCCTACCTGGTCATAAGGTCCCTCTGGACAGGACTTGCCCTCGGAAGGGCAGCTTGGACGAGACGGGCGCTCAAGGGACTTGGAATCGGTGCCGCAATTGCCCTCCTCGGGGCTCTCGTCGCCCTCCTCGCCTACTGGCAACCCTGGTACGTCGTCTCCTTAGACGTGCCGTCCGGCGAGTACAGGACGGACGGAGAGGTTGACATCCTAGTTCTGGATGGTGCCCATGGACTTGTGCTGAGCGATCCGCAGAGCAACAGGGGCCTTGTGACGCTGTTCTCGCTCCGCTTCCCAGTGGGGCTGATACTCCTATCGGGATTCGTCTTCCTGGTGCTAAACACACTAAAAGCCGGGGCCCCACGGGAGCTCAGAAAACTCTACATTCGCAGCGCTATCTTCAGGCTGGTCAATCCGATCGTCCCAATCCTGATCGTCGTCGTCTTCGCCGGTTGGATGGCATCATCCATTCTGGGGAACATCCCCGAGGTGGCCCGGGGTCCGGTCGGGGAGATCCTCCACACCCTGTCCTCGTCCCCCATCTCAGGAAGGTTCACCGGCACGCTTCCCGAGATAGGAGAGGCAAGGCTCAGCTGGGGACTGGGCCTCGGCGGGTATTTCATAATCCTCGGCGCCGCTCTACAGTTCTTGGGTGGCCTCCTCTGCAGAGGAGGGCCTCGGGGCGAGGAGTCTGTTGCGGAGGAGGCCCATGCGGAGGAGTCTGTTGCGGAGGAGGCCC
>CAYWSC010000309.1:0-2849 GCA_964460695.1 Hadarchaeota archaeon (SeqCode) | reverse complement strand
ATCGTCGCGGCGCGGTACCTTGTGCTCCGATGATCCGAAGTCGTTGGGGTACTTTCTAAGTAGCTCGACCAGTGACTGCCCATGTCTCAGCAGAGCAGCGGGCAGCACAGAGTGCATGATAGGTGCCCTGTCAGGCCGGTCGAGGTCAACTGCTCTCTGGACGCGTTCCCTGCTCTTCATCCAGGCTGTGCAAGGCACTGCGGCTTAAAGCTTGTTGTAGGAACAGTCAGACACAAGATCTAGACCGGTTCTTCCAGCATGTTCATCTCCAACGCCTTGCCTCGCCTTATTCCAAGGGTCTTGATCTCCCATGGGTTCATCTGGACTTCGAAATGTTGATCTAGAAGCGGCAGGGAGACGGCGGCCTGGGTATCCAGTCCTTCGCACTCGAAGAGGCGAAGGATGGGGAAATCTCCCCTCTCTGAGATCTTGAGTGCGGCGAGACAGACGTTTCCAGGCCGGACTGCTACAAAGCTGGAGGAGGGAGGCAGTGACCCGGGATGGCGATTTGAGAAGGCGATGATTGGAGGGTTGTTGAAAGCTTCTGCCAAGGAGAATGCATCGCTGAGATTTAGGCCGATGTGGGGTAGCAGTCCAAGACGTATGGTATGCCTGCCCTGGTCGGTATAGAGGTAACCACCCCTCCTCCTAGGCTTCCTAGGTGCGTGGAAAGCGTATATGGGACTTCTCAGCAGGCTTATCCTAAGATCAGAATCAAGTGCGTCGAATCCATACTTGGAGTCGTTGAGCAGGAGCAAGCCAGCCTCTCGGCCACCACGCAACGTGCCTCTTAGGTCAACCCATCTCTGTCCGGGATGCTCCTCGCCGTCGGTCGGGCGAGAAATCACGCCATATGGGATCTCGTAGAGGGCTTTCGGTGAATCGATTGCGAGAGGCAAGGACATCTTGAGCATCTTGTGCTTCTCGTGCCAATCGACCTCAACTAGGCAGCGGAGGAGCGGGTCACTGCTGTGGAGCACATAGGTGAGCGTCAGTTTGGATCGACCGTACCGGAAGCTGGTCGACATGGTGGATCTGACAACGCCAGATCGAAGGACGGGCTCTCCGTCCGGCTCGAACTCCCCGACCTCGTCCCTGAAGGAGTCAACGCCGTGGCTCCAGGTATCGCTTGGGTCGTCGATAACCAAGGCCCGAACGGGGCCCCGGAGCAACTCCACTCCTCCTCTTTTCGAGAGTATGCTGTCGAGTCTGAGCGTTTCAGGATCTAGCGAGACCTTGAGATGGGAGTTCTCCATAGAGTTGGCGGTTGTCTCGAGGTCAGAGACGTTTTGCAGTTCTCCTCTCCCTTCGGTGATCCAGAATACCCGATAGCCGAAGGCTGGAAGGGGAGCGACGAAGACGCCTCTCATCCTTCTCCTCTCCTGAACTGTTCTCGATTCGATGATCTGGACGGGATAACGGTTCCCCTCTTCGTCCGTCGCGAAGATCTCCGCCCGGCTATCCAGGCTAAATTCGACCTCTATCGGCTCTCTTCTCTCCCACCCAGATGGGTTGTAGACGAGAACCGGAACGCCTTCCCTTTCGTCCGTTTTGACCCTTAGAGAGATAGCCTCTAATGCTAGGTCCCGGTGGGAATTCGCCTGGCCCATCGTGGTCGAGAGAAGCGGCCAGATAGCGTCATACGCCTCCTTGATGGAGGTTCCGCCCAAAATGTCGTGGAACTGGTGGAAGAGAAGGGTTTGCCAACACTGCCTCAGATCGGTTCTCGGATAAGGCATTCCCGTGAGGAGGTGAGCAGCCGAGCAGAACTTCTCTGCATTCATGAGGGCCACCTCGAGCCTCCGGTTCCACCTCTTCATCTCGGACAGAACCGTGTAGCAGCCTCTGGCGTGATGTTGAAGGTCGTCTCGGACTACCGGCAGCTTGTCAGCGTGAATAGACACCCGCTCAAAGAACTCCTCCGGCGTGCTGAACTTGACAGTCGCCTCTTTGGTCTGGGAGCTCAACTCGTCGATCCTACGCAGCTGGTCCTCGGTCGGGCCGCCGCCGTGGTCTCCCCTGCCGTAGAAGCAGATCCAGTCCATGCCTGTTGACAGCGCTTGGGACAGGGCGACCTCGAATTTTCTCTCCAGGTCCTCCACGTCTCCTGCTCCATAGCTATACAGCCTCGCCGCCAGTACCTGGCTTCCATCTTTCGACTCCCACTTGAACAGGTCGCTAGGGAGATGTTTCTCCCTGACTCCGGGCCGGTGGAAGACGTAGTAGTTCAGGCCGGACTTCTTCAGGATCTGCGGGAGGCTTCCATTGTGGCCGAAGCTGTCGACGTTGAAGCCGACCGAGGCCCTCAGGCCGAAGCGCTCCTCGAAGTACAGCTGGCCGTAGAGTCCCTGTCTGACGAAAGACTCACCGCATGGAATGTTGCAGTCGGGCTGAACCCACCAGCCGCCGACGATGTTCCATCGGCCCTTCCTCACGTAGTCGCGGATCTTCTCGAAGAGGTCGGGATCTACCAGTTCTATCCAGTGATAGACCGCCGCAGAGCTTCTGCTGAAGATGAATCGTGGGTGAGACTGGAGGAGTCGAACTGCATCTCTGCAGGTCGAGACTGCCACTTCGAGTCCGTCCTGCCAGGGCCAAAGCCAGACTGGATCGATGTGGGCATTACCGATCATGTGAATCGTAGGCCTTGCCAAGGCGACACCGAGCTCGGCCACATGCAGGGCGTTGAAAAGTATAACCGAAGCTTAGATGGACCGCCAACTTAAGGTTCAAGTTTTAAGCGTTCTTGACAACAAGCGAGCGTGCAGGGAGATTTAGGATCTCTACTGGGCAACCTGTGGATACTGATATTCATTCTTCTCTTCCTTATCCCCCAGTTCCAAAGGCTA
>CAYWSC010000308.1:0-2862 GCA_964460695.1 Hadarchaeota archaeon (SeqCode) | reverse complement strand
GACTGGCAAGGCTTCTCACACCAACCCCCTAATCGTTCTTTGAGCTTTGGGGCATAAGAACCTTTCGTTTGGCACTATCACGGCAACAGTGACCCGACCGGTACGGGGAAGCACGTTAGCGAGGGTCGGCTGTGACCCACATGTTGATCCTCATCTGACCAGGCATTGAGAAAGCTTATTAACCCTCGTGCACAAGCGGTGTTGGATGAACGAGGCGGGGCTCGAGGTCAGCAACTACGAGCGAACATCGGGCAAGAAACGTCTTGACCCAGCAGAATCCATTAGGGAGCTTTCAGACACCCTTACAAGGATCCTCGAGATGCTCTCCAAGGCCGATTCGATGGGGGCGATCATGGAGATCATGCGGGCCCGCGAGATACTGCAAGGCCTCTCCTCGACCTTCCAGCCGCCCCGCAAGGAAAGCCCCGTTGGCGACCTAGAACACGACTGGAGGATAGTCGACCCCTATACGGTCGAATGCAGGATATGTGGGGTTCAGAGGCCTAGGCTCCTAGAGGAGAGGCTTCCCTCCATGCCATCACAGTGAGCCTCATCTGGCCTCGAAGATCCGATAGGGCACCTCCTCTTACTTCTCCTCTAGAACCACGGCCCTGACCCACGAAGAGTCCAGAGCCGCTATTCGGATCGGCAGTCCGATGTAGAATACCCTATCCTTCTTGACCTGCTCGAGGTTGGTTAGCCCCTCGATTATCGGTATCCCCTTCAACAGGAACTGCTCGTGGCTCTCCAGCGATCCCGGAGCCTCCAGCCCGACCCCCTGTATCCCGACCATCTTCACGGGTAGCCCTGCTAGGTACCGCGCAGACTCTGGAGAGATGTATGGGCATGACTCCTCGTCAAAGGGGCTCCACATCAGGACGATGTCGTTCTTTCTCACCGCCTGCAGCATGCTTGGCTCTATGGGCCTGGGCCTTCCGTCGATTGGCGCTAGGTCGTCGAAGCGCAGCACAGCCGCCTCGCCGATGAAAGTGTCCAGAGGCATTGAGGCTAGGTCTGTCCTTCCCTTCGGGTGATGAGTTGGTCCTTCGACGTGGGTGCCTATGTGAGTCTCGGTATCGACCCAGTGCATCACCATCCCGTCAGGCCTGTAGAGGAACTGGCGGGCCTCGAGCCTCCTGTTCTCAGAGCCGTGTAGATACGTGCCGTCCAGGGCTAGCACGCCTGGCTGGATCTTCTTTGATAGGTCTATCAGCCTGTACCTAGAGATGTCCAGTGGCATGACTACGCGACGGCCGTGGCGAAAGATAACTATTCCCAGGCCCACACAGCGGAAACGCCTTGCGGATCGACGAGAAAGCATTTTTCAGAATCTTTTTCGTATGTGGTTATGTCCCGCGGTAGCTCAACCTGGCAGAGCGGACGGCTGTAGACCCAAGTCCGTGATGGCCACCGTCAGGCGCATCGTCGCCCGGTAATGGTTGTGAGTTCAAATCTCACCCGCGGGACCACTCTTCTCTACACGTTGCGCAGCAGAGCCGTACAATTGATATGTCTCGCAAGCCACCGGTATCCGTGCCGTGGGGACATAAGGCATCCATAGGGCTTCTAGGATTCTTACTGGCCTTGATAGCATGTCCGGTTCCGACCCAATCCGCGGGAAGGAGAGACCCACAAACAGGGAGGATAAGGGTTTTGTACGTCGGGGAGCCGGTCGGCTCAAGCCCCTATCCTGCCCTAGAGTCCGACCCGCTGATCGAGCCCTATCCGGTTCAAGCCTCTGCGGTAGTCTTCTCCTTCTCAATAGCAAAGAGGTCGATTAGACAGTACATGCCTAGGACCTATGCCGACCTGTCTTCTTTCCAGGTCTTCATCCTTAGCGATGCCAATGCGGCCGTCTTCTCTGCCAATCAGCTACGCTGGTTCACATGGTCTGTCAAGAACAACGGCTCGGGCCTCGTCATGGTGGGCGGCAACGAGGCCTTCGGGGCGTGCTGTGGACACCTCTCCTGGGGAACAACCCCAGTGCAGGACGTCCTTCCTGTGGAGTGCATTCCCAACGAGTGGACAAGCGGGCGAGTCGACGTACTAAGGTATGACAATCCCCTAGTCTCGAGCCTCCCGATCAAGCCGGGACTCGAGTGGATGAGAAGATACGATGGAAACCGAGTAAACATCAAGACAGGGGCCGAGGAGCTTGCCAGGTTCGTCCCACAGGTCAAGGCACCCAGCCCATTCTGGGCGACGTGGAAGGTTGGAGAGGGCAGGACCTTCGCGATCTGTGGAGACTGGACCCCCGCAGGAGGAGTGGTCTTCATGCGCTGGGAGTACTACTCAGACTTCGCCATCAACCTGATGCTCTACCTCAGTGGAAACGACCTTCCAAAGGATCTAGACATGGTCCACAAAGCTAGAAGGGGATTCCTAGAGTACCGGTCAGCTAGGGGCTACCTATTCGGAATAATGGACTTCGCAGAGCGATTCGGAGCGAACATGGCTCCAGTTGAGCAGACAATCGAAGAGGCCGGCAGTACCTACGAGAAGGCCACCTCGGCGTACCTACGGATGGATTATGCTCAGAGCGTCGAGCTGCTCCAACAGTGCCTAGAACTTCTCGCAAAGGGCAGCACGAAGGCGATGAGGCTCAAGGATCAGGCAATGCTCTGGATATACGTAGTGGAGTGGTGCACCATCACGGGAACCCTCTGCGCCTGCGGCTTTGCCGTTTGGACCCTCATGGTGAAGAGGAGGCTATACCAGGAGGTCAAGACCACGAGGTTTGTCTAGAGGCGCTGGCAGTTGCTCAAGCCAGCGCCGCTTGGGAAATAATGATTAGGCCCTTCGTCTACCTATTCGCATGGAAGCAAAGATCGGCAACTCGGTCCTACAGCTCGTCAAGGGCGA
>CAYWSC010000307.1:0-2881 GCA_964460695.1 Hadarchaeota archaeon (SeqCode) | reverse complement strand
CAGAATGGTATGGGTCAGCTCCTCTCCCGAGACGCGGTCCGCCAGCTCGGAGTAGCCCTCCTGGAAGTTGCGTACTGGCAGCATTCCGTGAGCGTTTATCACATTCATCAGGACGTCGGTACCGAATCTGGGCAGTGCCCGGGAGGTTATCGGGCTCTCCTTCAGCTTCTTGTTCGTCTCGGCAACGAAGAAGGAAAGCGCCTCGGGGTCGTGGACCTTCACATCCCCGCTGCCTCTAACGGCCACCGCCTTGAGGTTCTTCGACCCCATGACGGCGCCTGGTCCCCCCCTGGCGGCGACGCCGCCGCGCCTGCCGTCACCCGTCTTGTCCAGCATGATCGAGGATATCAAGACCTCGTTCTCGCCGGCAGGGCCTACGCAGGCAACCTTGAACTCCTTCCCGTCGATCTTCGATAGGGCGGAGGTCGACTCGTGGACCCCTTTGCCCCAGAGGCCTCCGGCGGGCCTGATCTCGGTCTTTGTATTGTCGATGACGATGATGGAGGGCGTCTCGGCTTTCCCCTCTATGATCACGGCGTCGTAGCCGGCTCGCTTAAGCTCGGGGCCCCAGTGGCCGCCTGCATTGCAGTCCAAGATCGTCCCAGTGAGCGGGGACTTGGTCGATATGCTGACGCGTCCAGAGGTCGGAGACCTCGTCGCAGTCAGCGGCCCGACGGCGAAGATCAGCTTGTTCTCCGGGGAGAGGGGATCCGTGTCAGGTTTGAGCTCGTCGAAGAGAATCCTAGCACCTAGGCCTCGGCCTCCCAAAAAGTCGTGGTACACCTCTTCCGGAATATTCTGTTCCTCTACCCTTCCAGAGGTCAGATCGACCCTGAGGACGGAGTTCATCCAGCCGTACGTGCTCCCACCTAGCCGCTGCCCGCTCTGAGCCCGCTTTAATGTTTCCTCCTACAAGCCGCTGTAGCCTGGCAATCGGCCTGTGGCAGGAACAGATATCAGTGACAAGGGCTATTGGTGTGGGAGGAAAAAATGCGTTTCGGGGGAGAGAAGTCCTACAGGTTGGTATGGCTGCTGATCTTACTCGCGGTCGGGTTCAGCCTAACGGTTGCGTTTCTGCCGGCCCTAGGCTTCAAGGAACAGTCATGGGTCAAGCCGTCCAGCTTCGTAGTGGTTGCAGTACTCATCCTGGGCATCCTGGCCCTCATGATCTACATGAGGACCCATCTGAGAGCTGCGGGCATGCATCGCGTCACCGGCGAGCAGGTGCTCCCCGATAAGCTCGCTATGAGCGGAGAGCTTGTCGGAACGGGGCGGAAGCTCAAGGCAAAGCCGGAGGTGGCCAAGCGTGACAGGTGGAAGGACGGCACCTGCAAGGAGACGTTCGTCAGAGAGCTGTGCACCACCTGCATCCATTACAGGAGGCGCTACTACGGGAACTTCTGCAAGCACTTCGGGATGGTCGTCGACAAGCCCAAACAGCCCAGGATGTAGAGTGACATTGCCGAGCTGTCGTGATTCCAGTCTGCCGGCCTGCCCGGATCCCGGATCCCGGATCTAAACGCTTAAGAGTCCACAAGCCAACGGGGAGACATGGCTACCCCCGAGATCCGTCTTCCTGCTGGTTCTCCTGGGCCTGTCAGGTTCGCTGCCGCCGAGCTGCGGCGCTGCCTCTTGAGAATGACCGAGCTCGACGTCAAGCTCAGAGAGGAGGACAAGTTGGAGCCGGCTTCCAACTCCATCCTCGTGGCGGAGAGGGAGAGGCTGTCCCACCTGATCCCGGAGAACAAGTGCCCGGCGAGTGACCTGGATGACGAGATCCTAATCTCCCAGAAGGACGGCTGTTGCATCGTCACCGGCTCAAATCCTAGGAGCGTGCTGTTCGCAGCATACGAGCTTCTCGAGAGGCTCGGCGCAAGGTTCGTGGGGCCTGGGTACCTGGGCGAGGTTCTGCCTAGATGCGACCCGTCCGATATCTTCAAGGTTCAGGCATCGCACAGGGCGTCCTATCGCCACCGAGGGGTTTGCATCGAGGGCGCCCCCTCGATTGACCACTGCCTCTCCATGATAGACTGGATGGCGAAGAGGAAGATGAACACCTTCTTCCTCCAGTTCAAGACCTCGCTGTACTTCTGGCGGAACTACTATTCGCGGGAGTACAACCCGAGATTCGGCAAGCCAGAACAGATAGATGTGGAAAAATCGATGGAGCTTGACGACAGGGTGATAGAGGCGCTTAAGCTTAGGGGGATGGTTCTCCACAGGGTGGGCCACGGGTGGACCGCGGAGGCCATCGGGTTCCCCGGGCTCGGCTGGTACAAGGCCGAGAGGGAGCCGGACGAGAAGACCAGGCAGCTCCTCGCACTGGTTGGTGGGAAGAGGGAGTTCCATGGAGGTATCCCGATAAACACGGAGCTCTGCTACTCCAACCCCGAGGCCTTTGAGAGGGTCGTGGGAGAGGTCGTCAGGTATGCTGAGGAACACCCAGAGGTGGACTGCCTGCACTTCTGGCTCTCAGACTCGACAAACAACTTCTGCGAGTGCCCATCCTGCAAGCGCCTCGGCCCGTCGGACTGGTACGTAAGGCTCGTACGAGAGGCGGCAAGACGCATCGCCGAACGCGGGCTTAAGACCAGGCTCGTATTCCTATGCTACAGCAACACGTTGACCGCACCTAAATCTGAGCGGTTTGGAGACGAGAAGAACAGGCTTCTCTTCATGTTCGCCCCGATCTCGCGTTGCTACGCCCACGGGCTAAACGACCCCTCCTGCAAGGGGTCGGGTGAAGCAGGTGGCTGGGCCTACAACCGGGTCAGCCCGCCGACAACGAACATGGAGTACGTCCAGATAAGGGGGGCGTGGCACGAGGTCTTCGACGGCGATGGATTCGTCTTCGACTACTACCTATGGATGCCCTATCACA
>CAYWSC010000306.1:0-2885 GCA_964460695.1 Hadarchaeota archaeon (SeqCode) | reverse complement strand
CGCCATAGGCGGCATCCGCGTGATGTTCCTCGACGAGGTCGTTTCGAAGTGGGGTATCGGGAGCGGGGTCGGCCTATTCATAGCCGCTGGCGTCTCGACGAGAATCGTCCAAGGGTCGTTAAACTTCCTAAGAGATCCGAACAGCGGGCAGATCCTTGGAGCGATACCGGCATTCATAGTATCGGTGTTGAAGGGCTCGCCCGAGATTCTCCGTGGCGGAAACCTCCCGGACATCGTGTCCGTGTTCTTCACGATAGTTGTGTTCCTTGTCGTCGTCTACTTCGAGAGCATGAGGGTTGAGATTCCCCTCTCGTACAGCAGGGTCGGAATGCGAGGCAGATACCCGATCAGGTTCATCTACACCTCGAACATCCCCGTGATTCTAACAATGGCCCTCTTCGCCAACGTCCAGCTGTGGGCGAGCGTCCTCAGCTCGAGGGGCATATACATCCTGGGAAACGTGGTGGACGGCCGGCCGGTCTCAGGGATCGCAAAGTACATAAGACACCCTGGAGACCTCTTCCACTACTACATGACCCCGGGTTACTGGATCCACGCCGTGATCTACGTCTCGATCGTAGTGGCGTTTTGCATAGTCTTCGCCCTTCTGTGGGTCGAGTTGACCAGCGTGGGCCCGAGGGACGTTGCGAGGCAGATCCACGCCTCTGGGCTCCACATACCCGGGTTTAGGAAGGACATACGCGTCATAGAGAGGGTGCTAAAGCGGTACATCCCCGCTGTGACTGTGATCGGCGGTGCCTTCGTCGGCCTGCTGGCGAGCTTTGCCGATCTCACCAATGCCCTGGGATCTGGAACAGGGGTCCTCCTGACAGTGGGCATAGTCTACCAGCTCTACCAGGAGATCCAGAGGGAGCAAGCCGCCGAGATGTTCCCGGTCATCAGGGAGTTCTTGGGGAGGGGCTAACGTGAATGTCAAGGGCTTCTTGATCCTGGTTGCGGTCTCACAGTTCTTCCTTGCGTCGGCCTACTCCCAGGACTTTCGACTGGAGCTCCTCAACAACACGGTGAAGGAGGGGCAGCCCATCTTCTTCAACCTGACCGTCTTGAATCCCTCTCTGAGCAACGTCTCGGTAAGACAGGTATTCCTAGGCCCCGAGAACACGACCATAAGGCTCGCAGAGCAGGAGCTTAGTGGAAGCACCTTGATGAGCTGGAAGACGCCCTACAACAAGGAGGGAGAGTGGACCCTCAGAGTCGAGGCGAGCGGGATAGACTTCGAGAGGGACCGGGTCGTAAAGCAGAAGCTGGAGGCATCTTTCAACGTGACCAAGATCTACAGCTCTGGCAACCCGAAGTTCGTCATTTTCATCCTCTCGGCTGTAACGTCATTCTTCACGACTGCCATCAACTACTTCATGATAGACCAGAAGAGGGCGAGGGCGATAAAGGAGAAGGTCAGCGAGTTCCAGAAGGAGATGATCGCCGCCCAGAAGAGCGGGGACAAGAAGAGGATTGCAAAGATGCGAAGGAAGCAGGCCGAGATGATGAGTCTACAGTCCGAGATGATGAAGAACCAGATGAAGCCCATGATCGTCTATATGTTGCCCCTTTTGGGCGTCTTCTACTATCTTCAGGCCCACTACAACCTCATACCAATCGTGGAGCTTCCCTTCAGGATAGGGTTCCTACAGTTCTTCCACCAGAACAATCCAATAAGCCCAGATCAGTTTGGCTTCATCGCGTGGTACCTCGTGTCCGCAACATGGTTCGGCTCTGTGTTCAGGAAGATCTTTGGGGTGGTCTAGATGCCGCGCCGCGGATTGAGAACACGGTCCTACAAGAAGGTGGCTCGGAGAACCGAGAAGGGAGTCCATATGCACACGAGGAGGAAGGGGCCGGGAAAGGCTAGGTGCCGGTGCGGGCGGCCTCTAAGCGGGGTGTCGTTGAAGGGGAGGGGCTCGAAGTCCTCCAGGACCACGAGCAGGCCTTTCGGCGGATCGCTCTGCCCGGTCTGTACGAGGAGGGAAATAGCGGCCTCGGCGAGGGCTCAGATAGAGGCTGGGAGCAGTTGACAAAGATAGTTGTAGGGGGACTCCCTGGAAGCGGCAAGACGACCTTCGCTAAGCTGCTGGCAGAGAAACTGGGGTTTAGATACGTGGGCACCGGGGCCATATTCCGTTCAATGGCCAAGGAGAGGCGAATGAGCCTGGAGGAGTTCTCCAAGTATGCAGAGGCCCACGACGAGATAGACAGGATGCTTGACGAGGAGCAGGTTCGTCAGGCACAGGAAGGAGACGTGGTCGTCGACTCCCGCCTCGGGGCGTGGATGATCGACGATGCCGACCTGAAGGTATGCCTCATAGCAAGCCTTGACGAGAGGGCCAGGCGGGCCGCCGGACGCGACTGCCTGGAGCCAGAGGAGGCGAGGAGGAAGGTGGCCGAGAGGGAGAAAAGCGAGAAGAAGAGGTATCGCGAGTTCTACGGCATTGACGTGACAGAACTGGAACGCTTCGACCTCATCGTGAACAGCGAAACATTTTCACCGGACCAGATATTCAACATAGTTGTGGCCGCTCTCCAACAGGTCAAGTCTCGCTCGAAGCAAGGGTCTTGAGGAGGGATTAGATGGTTGAGATAGGAAGGGTGTGTCTGAAGACTCAGGGAAGGGAAAGCGGAAGGAAGTGCATAGTAGTGGACCAGATTGACAAGAACTTCGTCCTTGTCACCGGACCGGAGAAGATATCGGGCGTTAGGAGGCGCCGCTGCAACATCCGCCATCTCGAACCTCTGGACAAGAAGATAGACATCCGCAAGCGGGCCGATGACGAGGAGATAATCAAGGTCCTTGAGGAGTCGGGTCTGCTCGAGGAGTTCATCGCCTAGGCGCCGCTTGCAAGCCGAGTAGGATTGGATGAAGGCGGAGA
>CAYWSC010000305.1:0-2901 GCA_964460695.1 Hadarchaeota archaeon (SeqCode) | reverse complement strand
CCGCGGCGGCCGGGGTCGTGGGCTCTCAGTACGGCGTGGCGGGGCACGGGGTTGCCAAAGCGCTCCTCTTCCTCTGTGTCGGCTGGGTCGTGGCGGCCACGGGGACTAGGAATCTGCCCTCGATCAGGGCAGCTGGGGTGTCCCAAGGAAGGGGAATCAGGGCGGCATACTGGGTGGGCGTCTTGTGTCTAGCGCCGGTGCCCTTTCTACCCGGATTCTACGCGGAGGGCCTTGTCTCGGATGGCCTTGAGGCGGCTGGACATTTCTGGATCGCCATAGTCGTCGCGCTGGCAGGAGCCCTAGTGTTCTTCGCGTATGTCAGAGCCGGGTGGTACCTGTTTGGCGGCACTGGCGGCCAGACCGCCCCACCCGCCACCGTGAGGTACGCAACGGCTCTGCTCGCAGCCAGCACGATAGCCGTTGGACTGACGGCACCATTCTGGGTGAATCTGGTCGGATCGGCCCTCGGAGCGAGCCCTAGGCTACCCTTCGTCCTTAGACCCACGGTGCCAATGGTGGCCGGCCTTCTATTTCTCCTCGTCTCGTGGGCGGCCTGGACGGAGAGGCAGCGGGTCTGCAGGCTCTTGGGCTACGGGCTGGTCGGATACCTCGTGACGGCCGGTAGAGAGGAGCTTTGGATAGACCAGGGGTTTGTTGCGCTTTCCAGAGGGTTCGAGGCGCTGTGTCGTTCGGCCTCCGCCCTCTCGACCGGTCAGCTCAAAGACTACGCGCTTTACCTGGCTGCCTTCTGGGTTGTGGGACAGATATTCTTGGCGTCGGGGCTGATCTAGATGGTTGGACTCGAAATATTCACCTGGTTCTCCCTCCTCGGCGCGCTGATCTGCTCGCTGATCGTAATAAGGACCAGAGATCTGCTTTCAGGCGCCATAATCCTCGGGGTGGGCGGCGTCTTTGTAGCATGGGTCTTCTTCGCTTTGCAGGCACCGGACCTGGGACTGGTCCAGCTGATAATCGAGGTGGTGAAGATGTGCGTCCTGATACTCGTAGTCTCCAGGACCTTCCGCTACGCCGGTCAGTCTGAAAGCCTGTCCTCGAGGGCGCTGCTTGCAGTTCTCCTAGGCCTGACATACGGAGTGTTCCTAATCGTCGTTCTCCCCTCCCTCACTCCCTACGGAGGCGAGCTCTCGCCGCTCGCCTCCAGATACGCCACGGAGGGCGCAGCCCTCACAGGGAGCCGAAACCTCGTCACATCTGTACTCTTCGGCTTCAGAGCCTACGACACCATAGGCGAGATCTCGGTGCTGTTCGTCTCGATCCTAGGGATCGGCGTTGTTCTCAGAAGGAGGAAGGCGTAGTGTCCATTCCAATGCAGACCATCGCCAGGTTTGTGAGCGTCCCCATGCTCGTTTACTCATGCTACCTCATACTGACAGGCGTCTCATCCCCCGGAGGTGCCTTCGGAGGCGGGGTTGTGGTCGGCATCGCCGCCTCCCTCTCCCTGGCAGCCGAGGAGAAGGAGCGCGTCCAGTTCGACCACGAGAGGCTCCACGCGATCCGTTTGGTGGGATTTGGCGGGATCGTACTGGCATCTGCGGCAAGCGTCTTCCTCGCCGGCGGATTTCTAGGCTCCGCCAACCTCGGCGGGGGAGGCCTATTCTCAAACCCGTTCTTCGTCGTGCTGGGCTTCGGGGTCGGGGCCCTGGTCGGCGGCGAGATGGTGATCGTAGCAGCAGAACTGTTGGAGGAGCGTATGAGGTGACTGTTGAAAACCTGCCCTACGCCGTGGCATTTCTCATCTTCCTCGTCGGCATTTACTGCGCGCTCTCGTCCCGAAACCTGATGAAGGCCGTATTCGGATTCTCCATATCCAGCTACGGTATCAACATACTGTTCACCCAGATAGGGTACGTCAGCGGTGCTGGTGCACCTATACACGCCGCTGGGAGGCAGGTCGTCGACCCCCTGGTGCAGGCCTTCGTCCTCACCGCCATAGTGGTGGAGTTCGGCCTGATGATGTACATTCTCTCCCTCGGCGTCAGGATGTATGAGGAGAGGGGAGATATGGACATCTCTCTCCTCAGGAGGCTTAAAGGATGATCTACCTTCCCCTCTTGGTGGTTCTCCCTCTCTTAGCGGCCGTCGGGACCCAGGCAGCGAGGACGAGGGAGAAGCTTCTCACCATCCTTTGGGTAGGGTTCTCAGGGGCGCTTGTCATCGATGCATGTGCCGTGCTCGTCTCTGTGTGGGCCAACGGAGTCGCAGCCTACAGCATAGGGGGATGGCCTACGGGGCTTGGCCTAGGAATGGTTGCTGACTCGGCCGGGAGCCTACTCCTGCTGTTGGTGTGTGCAATGGGGTTCGCCTCGCTCTGGTACGCCGAGGGAGAGATGAAGCCCTCGAGGAACCGTGCAGGGTTCCTATCGGCTTTCATGTTCCTGATCGCTGGGCTCAACGGCATGGTGCTGTCAACAGACCTGTTCAACATCTTCGTGTTCGTCGAGTTGGCATCGGTCTCTGCCTATATCCTGGTTGGGTCGGAAGGCAGGCCTGGCCAGATAGAGGCATCTGTGAAGTATGCGTTTCTAGGGACTCTCTCAAGCCTCGTCTTTCTAGCGGGCATCGCCCTGGTCTACGACCAAGTGGGCGCCCTTGGCCTATGGTCCATATCCCGGTTCGCCGAGTCGGGTGGCGCCGGGCCGCTTGGGATCCCTATGCTGATGGTTCTGGTGGGGATAGGGCTCCCCGGAGCGCTTTTCCCAATGTTCTTCTGGCTGCCCGACGCTCACTCCCAGGCACCCAGCTCGGTGAGCGCTGTTCTCTCAGCGGCCTACGTGCAGGTCGCACTATTCTCCGTCTTCCGGGTCTTTGGGCAATGCCTAGGCCGCGGAGGGTTTGGAACGATGCTGCTCTGGTCTGGGGCCGCTGCGGTGGTACTTGGAT
>CAYWSC010000304.1:0-2901 GCA_964460695.1 Hadarchaeota archaeon (SeqCode) | reverse complement strand
AACACCTACTCTCCGGGCGGCGGGTCGAACGTCTGTGCAAACGTTGCGGATCTGGGGCCCAAGACGTACCCCATCAGCGTGTTCGGAGAAGACCTCCACGGCTACGAGCTCCGAAGACAGCTCGAGGAGAGGGGGATCGACACCCGGTACATAGAGATAGATCCATCCAGGGTGACGCCGACCTTTGAGAAGTTCTTTGCCTCGGCCCACGGAAGCCCCATACAGCAGGTGGGGAGAGTAGACATAGAGAATGACACCCCTGTAAGCCCCGAGACGGAGAAGAGACTGGTAGAATCGATCGAGAAGGCGGCCCAAGTCGTCGACGCCTTCATCGTTGCAGACTACGCCGAAACCCCGGCTGCCCAAGTCATTACTCCCAAGGTCTTGAAGGTCATCGTCCGCATAGCCGGCGAGGGCAAGGTGCCCTTCATCAGTGATAGCAGAACGCGCATCCAGCTGTTCAAGAACACAATGGCCGTGCCAAACGAGTACGAGGCAGCCGTTGCAACGGGGCTGTATGAGCCGTCCATGGCTGGAGTGATCCCCGACGATGTTGCGGACAGGGCAGGAGACAAGCTCAGCTCGCTTCTAGGCAGGCCGTGTTTCGTCACGAGGGGGCCAAAGGCGATGTCCGTTCACCACGATGGAATCATCGAGCGGGTCGAGCCAAAGCCCACCATAGGGCAGATCGACACGTGCGGCGCAGGTGACACTGTTGACGCCGGTGTTGCTGCTGCCATTGCAAGCGGGGCAACCCTCCTCGAGGCCGCCGAGATAGGCGACCTAGCAGCAAACGTCACTATAAAGAAGATAGGCACAACGGGAACGGCCACCCCTAAGGAGATCCTCGAGCTGTACGACCAGCTCTCTCAAGGCGGGTAGCACTTATCTACTGCCGGAGGGTTCTAGTAGCCATCGGTGATTCAATGTTCACGAGGCATCAACCAAAAGAATGGCTGAAGGCCGGCAAGGGCTGGCTGGTTCCCACGGTTCAGGTGTCGAAGTACAAGAAGCCCGACCCGATTGAGCCAGCCGAGCTTGAATCTCTCGGGTCCAGTACCTCCAAGACCAGGGTGCACCTTGCCCGAGTCGGTAGAAAAGACCCGGTCGCATCCAACTACGCGGCATCGTATCTCCTCGCGCGTGCCCTTTTCGAGGACGAACCCGTAGACGGCGCCAAGATCCTGGTCAAACCGAACAACACGGGATTCGTTGGCGTCTTCTATAATAGCCCGATGCTCAGACCAATCCTAGAGAAGAACAAGATATCGACCGATCCGGATCTGCAGCCAATTGCAACCCAGCCAGCGATGATAGCCGGGGCAATCGACGCCCTCTTGGACATGGGTGCCGGTGAGATACATCTTGGGGAGAACATGCTGTGGGAGGGTGGAACCCCGAGAGCCTTCTTGGAGAACGGATATGCCCACGTCTTCTCGAGGGACACGTACAGGGACAAAGTCTTCTTCGTCGACTTCTATGAGGAGGGCGAAGAGCTCCTCGAGTTTGAACTGGAGACGAGGGGAAACGATCTCGGCTTCTTCACGAAGACGAGGATCCCGAAATCGCTCCTCGAAGAGAAGTACGACTACTTCCTAAACGCGCCGATAGCCAAGATGCACAACAACACCATGTATACTCTGTGTGTCAAGAACTCCTCTATCGGGTGGAACCCGACCAAGAACCGTTGGCACGCCCATGGAATGCCCTTTGCATACTTCGATGCGGAGAGGGCTGCGGAGGCCTTCGACTTCTCACCGACACCCGGCCTCGAGTACGAGGTTCTCAGGGTCAGAAAGCTCAACGAGACCAAGTCCAGAGAGGTCATAGTGACCAATGGAATGGAGTCCACCGGACCCATGAAGGCCTACAGAGAGAACGGGGAGTGGCTGATGCAGGTGGATCCCCACCACAGAGAGGGCAACAACCTGGTAACGCTGATCATGGCGATGAGCTACGTGGCCAGCAGAGCCGCAAGCCTCAATGGAACCGTCTACAACATCATGAGGAAGAACAAGACCAAGACGTTTGGACTCGTCTCTGGAATCGTTGGTCAGGAGGGCGAGGGACCCCTCATCTTCGGCGCCCGCAAGTTCGGTGGCTTCGCAGCCGCCAGCAAAGATCCGGTCGCCCTAGAAGCAGCATGCATAAACATAATGACGGGCGAGGGATCCGTAGACTGGCCGGCAAGGATGACCAGGGTGTCCCAGAACTTTGCAAGGCGCTTTGGATGCAGCGCTGACCCTCTAGTCCGCGACGCCGACCCTCCGTGGTGGATAAAGCTCGCGTCGGATCTAACAGGTGGCGAGTGGGACTACAAGAAGGTCTCCTACGACCTCATCGACATGGCTGGATCGGGCCGGGTCTCGTCTCTGTGGGATGTTAGAAGCGGCGCGCCCTTCAAGCTGCCGTGGGGCGTCTTCTGCCGCCCGAGGACCTGGATCAGGATGATGTTCACGGAGAAGGGGATACATCGCAACGCCATGAGGTTCTTTGAAAAAGGGGTTGAGATACCGCTAATCCCGGGAGTGACGCTCAAATCCTAGTCGGGTCGAGACGGTGGCCGCAGCGACCGGTCGAATCTCGCTGGGTCGAGAGAGAAACGGAGAGAGAAGAGCAGTGCCGAGGGCGAGACTTGAACTCGCGACACCCGGATATCTGACGGAAAAGCAGCCTTCAGTCCGGCGCTCTCCCATACCTGAGCTACCTCGGCCCAAACCATCGCTTCTGCCATGTTGTTTTAAATTTTTCTCAGCGCGCACCGGCAAAGCGGCGCTCCTCTGCAGGCGACCGGGCGGAAGGCCGGTCCTCCTCAAACCCGCACCAACTAGAAAGCGTTAAATCGCAGCGCGAGCGAAAGCCGTCCGATGATGCTTTCCAGAGAGGAGGCGGAGGAGGTAC
>CAYWSC010000303.1:0-2908 GCA_964460695.1 Hadarchaeota archaeon (SeqCode) | reverse complement strand
CTCCTCGTCTAGGAGGACGTCCAGCTCGGCCATCCTGTTCTCCATCGAGGTTACTAGGGACGTCTCCTCGTCTCGGACCCCCGGGTGGAGTATCACCTCGGTTATCCCTGGTTTGAGCTCGTCCAGCCATCGAAGGAAGACACGCTTCTTTGAGGGACCTGGCACGCCGTAGAGGCTGGGAATCACCCTGTCCGTGGTGAGTATCCCTCTCTTGCGCAGCCAGTCCGTGTAGATGGGGTTTGGCCACCGAACCGGCAGGTCGAGCTCCCTCGCCAGGTCTAGGACGATTCTGAGAACCTGGGGGTAGTAGTTGTGGACCCCCTCGTTGCTGTCCAGGTGAGTGAGATCGAGCCCCCACTCCAGCGCAAGCTGTACCTGCGCCCTTATCTCCCTCTCTAGGTCCTCCTCGTCTATCAGTCCGGAGAGGATTCTCCTCCTGAATTCGGATGCCTTGTAGAAGTAGCCATCCTCGTCGACGAGGGAGGGGACGTTCTCGGAGACTGGCCGACCGACCTTCTTCTTCCCCGCCTGGCATGTGAGGTCTATGTGGACGCCTGCGTTTAGCCCCCTCTCCCTGACGAGCCTTGCCGCCCTCTCGGAGTCTGGCATGGTGACTATCAGGCTTATGTCCGTTGCCAGCCCCTCTTCGAACCCCTTGACGATCCCGTCGGTTATTCCGGGGCTCATCCCCATGTCGTCGAGGTTGACGATGAGGAGCCTTCCGCCCTCCTTGACCATCCTCTCTATCTGCCGGAAGTCCAGTTCCTTGCTCAGTGTCAACGGCATCACCATGTGGAAGAGATCAGTCGGTGATGCCACCCTCGCTTATGGTAAAAACGGTTTCTCCCTCTGGGAGGTGGGGGCTGTCAACGAGTCTAGCTATCCTCTTGTTCCCCTTTGCCTTCCTCAGATAGACCCGGTGGGTGCACTGGTGGGCGATTATGTTGCCGCCGACGGGGGCGATCTGGTCGCCCAGCAGGATGTCGACCTTTGAGAGAACCTGGTTGGTCACGAGGACCGCCAGGTTGTAGAGATCTGCCAGCTTCTGGAGCTCGTGTACATGCCGGTTGAGCTTCTGCTGCCTCTCAGCCAAAAGGGCCCTGCCCGTGTACTCGGATCTGAAGTACGATGTGAGGGAGTCCACGATGAGAAGCTTCACGTTCCACTCCCTGGCGATGTTCCCCGCCTCCCTCACCAGCTCCATCTGGTGATCCGAGCTTCTAGCCCTCCCCACCCTTATGTTCCTCAGTATCTCTGCAGCGTCAACCCCGACATACTCGGAGATCTGGATGATCCTCTCGGGCCTGAAGGTGTGCTCGGTATCGATGTAGACGACTCTCCCCTCGACGCCCCCCTTCTCCCGGGGGAGCTGGGCCATGACGGCGGCCTGGTGGGCTATCTGGGTCTTCCCGCTTGCAAACTCCCCGTAGAACTCGGTTATCGCCTGCGTCTCGATCCCCCCTCCGAGGAGGTCGTCGAGCCTCCTGCTACCGGTCGATATCCTCTCCACCTGCTCCCTCTTCCTCAGTATCTCGTCGCCTGTCTCGAAGCCGAGCTGTAGCGCCGCTCTCGCAGACCTGACGATGCTGGCAGCCACGTCCTCGGGCATACCCAGCTCGGAGGCTAGGATTATCGGCGAGGCCACGGCTATCGACTCGACGGTCCCGTAGCCAGCGTCCCTGAGCTTCTTGGCCGTCGAAGGCCCCACCGAGGAGAGGTCCTCGATCTCCCTTATCTCGACAGCTCCGTTGGCAGCTGAGTCAGTCCCCATCACTCATCCCCCGACACGTCCTTCAGCAGCTCTCTCATCTCCTCCTTGGGATCCGGACTCGAAACCTTTCTCACTCTGAACCTCTGCCCCACCAGAACGCCGTCGAATACGAAGTCCTTGCCCAAGATGAAGTTTTCCCTCTGGTACGCAGGAGGGCTGGACTCCGAGCCGAAGAGAGGCGAGCACCTCGACCCGAAGATTGTGGCGACGGCCTGGCCAGTCCCATCGTCGAGCAGGCAGGTGCACACCGGTCTCTTCTCGCCGAAGGCCTCGGTGACCCGGACATCTATCAGCCCGACGGTGGCGGCGCGAATCCGGCTGAGCGTGCCCTCCTGCAGCGATCCTATCCAGGTCGCCTTGGGCTCCGTACCCGCCAGGAACTCCACCTTCTCGTCCAAGACCGTTAGCGAAGAGTCCGGCTGTACGTGTATCTCGCCGAGGTCGTTGACCTCTACCCTCTCCAGCAGTAGGGACTCGCCTGGCTGTAGGTCTTTCACCGCCTCCACGTGTCCGTCCCAGAAGACGGCGGGAACAACGCCAGTGGCATCTCCCACGACCGCCGAGACAAGCTTGGAGTCCTCAAACTCCTCCGGCAGGCCCATCTCGACGACCGCAACCTTAAGCTGCAGATTCCTCATTCCAGGTTCTAGATCCCATACCAGCGGAGCGAACTCCTCCCTTACCGCCTTGATCCTTCCCCGCCAGCCTACGTGGACCTCGACCTCCTGGTTCATCCCCATCTTCGTGTAGGCGTTCTCGACTATGATCTCCGTCCCCTCTACCATACCGTCAAGCGCGTCGGCGTTGTCGCCCCACAGAACAACCCTGACCTGCGTCTCGCCGTCCGCTATGATGATGCTTCCAACCTGGCCGGCCTTGCCGTTGAGCCTGGTGAAGCTCCTCCGGCCCAGGTTCGCAACGACCTTCCCCTTGAGATCCACGTTCTGCATCCCCTCCTCTAGGTCGGAAAACCTGAGGTATTGCGTCTGGACCGGGGGAACCTGGCCAGATGAGCCTTGGGAGACGGTTATCTCACACCCGGCTGGGCAGTGCAGCTCCACGTTTCCGCCGAAGCCGCCCTTGGAGTAGGCTCCCGAGACAAGCACGCTGTTCCCCTTCTCTAAGCCCTCTACTATG
>CAYWSC010000302.1:0-2911 GCA_964460695.1 Hadarchaeota archaeon (SeqCode) | reverse complement strand
AGGCCAGTTTTGCCCAGCTTGACCGCTGCCTCAGCGGTTATCAGCCGTCCCCTTCCATCCGGTTGAACTTCTAGAGGGAGGACAACGAGCCTTTGTCTCACATATCCAAAAGGAATCATGTCGGCACCTAAAAGCGTGACGAAAAGGAAGTCCGCTTCTACTTCGCCGGAAAGCGAAAGCCCTTTCCATGGTTTCTTGGCTTGTTTCTGGATCTCGGGGTCGGTCTCCAGGGCCGGCCGCTTGGGGTCAATCACCCATGCTTCGGCCGCAGGCCGAACAAACCAAAAGCAGCGGGGGACGATAGTTGCACCTTGAATGAACTTGTCTAAATACGGGCTTGCTGGGCCAGTCTTTGCAAAAGGCGGAGCGAAACTCATTTCCTCGAACAAGAGGTGTTCTCGCGCTTTCTCCAGCGGTAAGTTCCGTACGGGAAGACAGCCGGACACCTTGACAGCTCCCACGGGCCAGTCTGACTTTGCCCCCTTTCTTGCCACGATCACGCAAGAGGGTACGTTGAACAGAGGTTCGACGTCCTCGCAATCGATCACCCGAATGATCCCCAAATCCTTTTGCTGGAAGTGCCGATGCTGCTTAGCCCCTGTCAGTACGGACCGGGGCATGACAAAAACGATCGTGCCCCCCTCGCGTAGGTAGTGAACGTGGCTGAACGTGAAGAAAAGGGTGGCAAGCTCCATTTGGGTGAAAAGCTTCACCTCTCCCCGATTTAGGAGACCGAGGCGGAATACCAGATCTTTTACCATTTGCTGGTAGGCCTTGTCTCGAATGAAGCGATAGGCAAGCCACGGTGGGTTACCACAAACGAAGTCGAACTTACGCTCAGCGAGGAAGGCCGGCCGGAAGGCATTTCTCAGGATGAACCGGTAGACGGTGTCACGTCGCTCGGCGATGAGGAAGTGCAGAAGGCGCAGGTTTCCGGCCCACCACATGTAGAACTTCCCCAAGCCTAATCCCTTGAGGTAGGCTTGAAGACCTGACAGCAGTGAGTCCACCGGCTCGCCCGGTTGAGCAGCAAGTTCTGTGGTTTGGTCGATGACAGCATCGACGACTGCCGGCCCGGCTGCCACCATCTCTGCGGGGACCTGGAAGCGGTCCGGGACCTCTCTTGGGAATTTTGGGAGCCCGACGGAGTGAATGGGGACTGCGATGGGGGCACCAGCCATCTTCCGCTCGGGTAGGTGTAATGAGTTGGCCATGTAGACTGGGATGGGAGAAAGATGAAGGGAACCCAGCGAGCGTAGCTCAGGGGCCAAGGCTAAGAGCAGGTTTACTTTGGCGGTGAGTACAGCCAAAGGGTGCACGTCCACCCCCGCGAGGTTCTCGAAGGCGTGCTGAACCAACGCTTCCCCTGAAAGTCCGGCCTCACGTAAAAGACGCACAGCCGTGAAGAGGAATGTGCCCGAGCCACAGGCCGGGTCAAGTAGTGAGGGAAATGCTTGCCCATCGCCCCCATTTGGGAAGCCGGCCTCTCGAAGGGCCAATTCCGCGAGCCAATCGGGGGTGTAGAACTCTCCCAAGTCGTGGCGGGTTTCGGGATCGACTAACTCTTGGTAAAGCTCTTTGAGCAGGTCTTGGCGGATTGCGGAAAGGTCGTAAAAGCCAAGGCGCCTGGATATCGCTCCGAGGAACGATTCGGCCTCCCAGGCCACCTGAGGCATTATGGGCCAGGCGAAGAAATCTTCCTCCACGAGGTTCCGGAAGCCCAATCTCTCGAATTTCTTGCCAGTGATGACCCCTTCTAGGTCCTCAGGGTTTGGTATCCGGCCGGTTAGGGCGGTGAAAGCCAAGAGCCGCACAAGGAGGGCCAGGTAGGTGTGGCGCAGGAATAGCTCCGTTTCGCCCACTTCCGAACCGTACACGGTGCGCAGGAGGGCATTCCATTCCTCGAACTTCGTCCTGGCAGCAGGGTCGCCCTTCACCCGGGCCCACATCCGGGAAAGGGCTTCCATGGACGCTTTGAAGATCGGGCTGCGCTCCCCAAAGCGGAAGGATATATCCAGCACCGTGGGCTTAACGCCTTTTTGCTGGAAGAGGTACGAGTCAAGCCAAAGTAAGGCTTCCTCTGGCTCCTCGGCCCGGAGGATGAACTCGTCGGTTTTAGCTAGATTTCCGTCTTGAAGTCGGTATACCTCAAACCGTTGCCCGTCGGTGATTATTCCTACGGTGTTTTTGGGGATAGAGGGCGATGCGAGGTACTTTTCAAGTTCGCGGATGCCGTCCTCTCGCTCCCTATCGAGGTCTCGCTTGATCTCGAACACGACGTCCCCGATGAGGAGATCAATATAACCACGGACTTTGAGAAAACGGACGCTGCGCTCGATCGCTACTATGTCCAGTTGCTCTAGCTCTGGGAAGGCTTCTCTTAAGAAGGAGAGGAGATCATCGCGTATTTGATCGTGGTGTGTCCCTTTATGGCGCTCCCACTTCTCTAGATACCGCTCCAGCACTACAGCAAAACGCTCCATATGACCTCTGCCTTTCGCTGTCCTATCATACCGAATCTAGGGTACTTCCGTTGGTGGTCAAGGCTTGAAACATGCCTTGCTCTTGATTGTGCGGACTGTGAGGTCACCGTGTAGGGCCGTGCCTTGCATTTCAGCATCTGACGATCATCCTCCAACCCTAAATCGCCGCCACCAACCGCCTGATCGACCACTTCGTACATAATCTGTATAGCCTTACGACGAAGGAACAGCTATCTTTTGAGGGACAAAGCAGGAGGACTCAGCCAAAAGGAGGATGCATGACATGACTTGGGATTATGAGGAGCTTCGACGTTTGTGTTCAGCCAAGGGCCTGCCTGATTCTACAGAGTCTGTCGCGTTGCAAGGCGGGGTCGCTTTGTCTTGGCGCATTTACTCCGGCTTGTTGTAGATTGACCGGTGGAGGCGCT
>CAYWSC010000301.1:0-2926 GCA_964460695.1 Hadarchaeota archaeon (SeqCode) | reverse complement strand
CCCTCCTGGTGACACCAAGCAGCTGCCGGGCGTTTCGCGATGGTCGCCGACACCGCGTCAATCCATTGGGAAACGCGTACTACGACCCACCAGGACGCGTCAAGGAGAAACGAAGACGGCTTTTGAACAAAGACTTGTCCTTGAGTGCCCCTCGTGTAGCTCCAGATCAGGCCACAGGCCCGCGTTTCTTGGCGGCAAATACCACTGCGCACGCTCCCAGCAGCCCGCCCGCGATCAGCCAGAGAGGGACTGTAGCACCGCGGCCGCCTCCCGCAGGTTCGAGCACTAGCTCCACATTGTACCATAGAACCTGTTGAACGCCACCTTCATCAATTCTGGCCGTCGCCGCCAAAAGGATGAAGTATGTTCCAACTCGACTTATCCTCCCAGAGATCCTTACGCTGCGGTTCTCTCCGGGCGGCAAAGCCCCTATCTCGAGTTCGCTAGGCTCCAGCACCCAGTCATCCGGAACCGGTCCGAGAACTTCCCTCCGAAGTCTCGTTTGTGGAAAACGCTCTTCCACAGCCAGGCCCAGCTTGAGCACCACATCCTCGAGAAGATAGGGCGAATAGTTCTCCACTATCAGCTCTTTCGAAAACGGCTCACCCATTGTACCCCTAATCCGTATGATGGCGCTGTGCCCCGGCGGCCAGAGAGGATCGATTACGTCTAGGAGGCTCTCCCTTGGCCGCAAAACCTCATTCTCGGCAACACCGCTTTGAAGAGACAATACAAGAGCAACCGATGCCAGAACCAGAGCTGATATCCTGATACCTGTCACCTCCCACCTTCATTCGATGCTTCGCCGGTACCGCCTGACCAGAACAAGAATCGTGGCCATAAGTACAAAGAGAGAGAACAAGCCTAGCCAGAGAATCTCAAGCCACGGGCTGACAGCTATCCTCGCATAGACGATTTTCTCGAACGCCCAGATCCAGACTCTATCCGCGTGTACGAAAGGCATGAACCAGGTGGCCCCGACCAGAAAACCAACTGGCCCGATGCCGTAGAGAGGACGTATGACAACGAGATGTAGGAAGATTAGCGAGAGAGTCAAGAGCAGTGCGGTTCGAATGTCCCGGGTAAGCGTGCAAACAAGAACCGTGAACAGCATAACCGACAACACGCACAGAAACAGGGCTGTGGCGGCGATAAGAAGGTCCCCAGGGCACACGGCGCCAATCCATCTCCTCGCCAAACGAATATTGAGAAGAAGGAGACACCATGAAAGAAGCCACGAGAAGACGGGAAACGAGATCTTCGCCTGGATGTATTCTCTCAGAGAGATGGGGGCGAGGAACAGTGTCTGCAGGGTTCCCAGCCTTTCCTCTTCGGTCAAAGCCGCCGAACCGTAGATGGAGAAGACCATCGAGGCGGCCAACGAAACGGTGTAGAAGAACTCCTCAAGGAGGTGCTCCGTAGAGGCCAGGTTACCCGGGCCCGGGTTCAGTAGGAAGCATTGCACAACCTGGAGCAGCAAAAGGCATAAAAGGAGCCGACAGTTCAACAGCTCTTTCCGAAGATCCTCCAGAAAGATGATTGTTGTCCTCAACTAACCTCCCACGACCTATCCACCAGTTCAACCAAGATGTCGTCAAGCGTTGCCGGCACGGCCGAAACAGATAGGACCGACGGTGGACTGTTCTGTTCAATAAGCCGTCTCGCTGCATCGGTGCCTAGAGCCTTGGTCTTCACTATCAACGTCTCGTCGCTCTCCACAGTCACTTCGTCTACGAATCTCATGGACTTGAAAGCTCTGACAAGCTCGTCGCTGACATGCCTCACCGTAATCCGGAACCCTACGGACGGAAACATTCGGCGGAGATCCCTCAAAGAGCTCTGAACAAGCATTCTGCCCCTGTAGAGGATGCCGACCGAGGTGCAAATCTGTTCTGCGTCCGACAGTATGTGGGTCGAAAAGAGAATGGTACGGCCTTGCCGATTTACCTCTCTCAGTGTGTCCTTGAACTTCCTAGCTGCCACTGCGTCAAGTCCCGCCAGAGGCTCGTCCAGGATCAGTAACTCCGGGTCGTTGATTAACGCCCTCGCCAAAAGCAGCCTCTTCTTCATCCCATGGGAATACCCGCGCGTCTGCATTTTCGCGGCCTTTCCAAGGCCTGCTATCCGAAGACAGGAATCAATCCTATCCTGCCTCTTGGACTTCGACTCCTTGGGAAAGAAGAGCTTGCAGAAATATGCAAGATACTGAGTCGCCGTCATATGCGGATAGGTGGCGGCGTTCTCCAGCAAAACGCCCATTCTGCCGGCTAGCTTTCTTCTTTGCCTCAGCGGATCCATTCCCAAAACGGTAACTCGCCCAGCATCAGGTGCTAGGATTCCCGTGGCTATCTTTATGAGAGTGGACTTGCCAGATCCGTTTGGCCCTATCAGAGCGAAGATCTCGCCCATTCTTACCTGGAGGTCGACGCCCTCAAGAGCAGTCACGCTAGCGTACCTCTTAGAAATGCCTTCGCACTGCACAACCGCCTCTCGCTCGTTCATACGGCAAATCCTCGCTCGGCCGTCTTGCCTTAAGATTCTTTCGCCGCTTTCGCCTTAGACCTTGTCCGAGGCAGACACCCACAGTAAGGCGGGCCAGAACCGCCAGCAACGAGCTTTTCGCCTGCCGGGGACGAGCGGTCTATTGAGTACCTGCTCTACAGAACTAGCGTCCTTGGTCCTCTTGATCTTCCTAAGGGGTTCAAGGGGTTCAGCCCGTCCTTGATCTTCTCGTAGGCGAGCCTCTTTGTGATGACTTCCAAGGATTGGCCCCCTGCGCCACATATGATTGCACGGAGTAGTGATCCTATGGGAGATGGGACTTCGGCAAGAAGGATGGCCAGGGCGAATATTTCTCAACAGCCCCGTAGACCGTCTGGACATAAGATCTCACAGATTCCACAGCCTATGCAGCTCTCTCGGTCGA
>CAYWSC010000300.1:0-2938 GCA_964460695.1 Hadarchaeota archaeon (SeqCode) | reverse complement strand
TCAGAACAGAACGGTGGACGACGCCCTGTGGATCGGTAAGCGCGACAGCCAGCCAGCAATTCTTCGATGTGTGCCATCCAGAGAACCCAACCCGGTTTGTGCCAAGGTGGGGACCCTCGAACCAGCGGGGCGCCAGATCAACCTTCAGCTGTGAGACTGGCCGGGTACGCCTCAGCCGAGTCTCGCCGCCTCTCGACGCAATACGGACACGTGCTCCCGATCCATCGAAGCAGCCCCTTGAGTTGGGCCACGGAACTGGAAGAGCAGATGACTTCGAAGAGAAGCAGAGCAGGTGCCCTGTCTTCTGCTCGACCACGAGGATTTCCAAGAGCCCGTCTGAGTCAACATCCCCGACGACGGGAGCTCCGACCATGCCTCCTTCGACTGGATGTTCTTCGAGAAGCCTTCCGAATCTATCTAGCACTCTGATCGTGGGGCCGTCCCTCTGAGCGAAGAGTATCTCCGGATGTCCATCGCCGTCCAGGTCGGCTACTGATGGTCCGAAGGGCTGATCGCCGCCGCCGTAGTAGGTCGACCACATGAGCTCTCCCCGGTGGGTGACAGCCTGTATCGACTTTCCGGTGTGGCAGAATATTATCTCGTCCGTCCCATCCCCATCAAGGTCAGCGAGAGATATCCCGACTTCTATTCCGCCAGCTCCCGTCCCGCGCTGTGTCCAGAGCAGGTATCCGTTCGCATCGACGCATCTGAGCACATCGGCCAGGCTCCCGACAAGGATGTGAGGTTGGCCTTCGAATTCCGCGACCACAGGAGCCGAGTACTCCCCATCCCCTCCGATATCCAGCGACCAGACAAGAGACCCATCGAGGTCGAGGCAGTACATGTGGCCATCCCCGGCGGAGAAGACTACTTCCTCCCTGCCGTCGCCGTCTAGATCTGAGATGGCTGCAGGCCCAGCACCCCCCTTGCGTGTGTAGAACCTCCAGAGCATCTCTCCATCGGTGCTTACGCCGGTGACCCTCCCAGTGCGGTCCGTGACCACTATCCTCGTCTCTCCACTCCCGCGGACGAGACCAACGCTGTTGAACGATGTCGCAGGAGACTCCAACTCCGTTCTCCAGAGAACGTCGCCCTGGAGAGAGAGGCAAGCGAGTACGCCGTCTTCGCTTGCCGCAAGTACGACCTTTCCCCTCCCCGGGATCTCGTCGACGGTTGGCCAGGCGGAGACCTTGGAGCCGATGGGAACCGTCCAGACCTCTCTCCCCTGATCATCTAGAGCCGCGACCCCTCCGTCGATCGTGCCTCCCACTATGGGCGGGACTGTGGACCCGCCTGGGTCGGTTAGAGTCGGACACCCCGCAAGTGGAACTGCTCTGGACGTCCATTTGAGCTCAAGGAGGGCCATGGCCGAGACGCCGTTGTGGACAATAAAAATGCACCGGCCGATAACATACGAGGACAGTCGCCCTCGGCTAGGCGAGTCCTTCTAGAAACCTCCTTGGAAAGTTCGTCAGAACGCCATCCACCCCGCAACGCACCGCCAGCTCGAACTCCTGTTTCGTGTCAGCGTAGAACAGAAACACCAATAGTCGCTCCCTGTGGAGCCGTCGTATGAAATCCTCACGAAGAGATCTTCGCTGGATCTGTACCGCGCTGGCACCAAGCCTTAAGGCATGCGACAGGCAGTCGTCCTCCTCAAGCGCGTCTTGGAGGAGAATCGTCCTTATCCCCGCGTCCAGCTCAGCGACTCTCCTGAGGCGTTTGAGATCAGATGATGCTGCGTAGGCACGGTGGTGAAGCCGGTATTTCTCGAAAACCTCAACGAACCTCTCCTCGTAGGGCGGCGTTTCTCTAAAGCTCTTCAACTCGATGTTCAATGCCACCGTCCGTGGAATCGACTCCAATGCTTCCTCGAGCGTTGGTATCCTCTCCCCGGCAAACCGACCCGAAAACCAGCCTCCCGCGTCGAGCCTCTTCAGATCGCTTAGGGTCATTCTAGAAAGCTTACCTGCTCCATTAGTTGTCCTGGAAAGCTCCTCGTCGTGAAAGACCACGAGTTGCCCGTCCAGAGATGGCTGAATATCAAACTCTATCATATCGGCGCCTGCCTCGGCAGCGGCCTTGAAGGCGGATATCGTATTCTCAGGGTAACTCCCCGAATCTCCCCTGTGAGCTATCAACAACACCAACCTATCACCAGCTAGGCTGCATCGGGAAAATGCAAAGCGGCATCAGCTTCCGTGAGCAACCCTGTGAAATATATTTCAAGCGGGCAGAAGAGCTGTGGCCTAGACTGGGCGGGGGTTGCCGAGTCGGTCAAAGGCGCAGGAAGGCTTCTTGCGATGCTTAGGAGGCTCTTGCCCGAGACACCCTGTCCCGAAGGGGTCCGTGGGTTCAAATCCCACCCCCCGCACCATCTTTGTTGGGGGGGAGGTTATCTTACCCTGCACCAAACAACCTATCTACGAGTTTGAGCGGAGGTTTAAGGCGCGGGCTGGCATCAGCCAAACCACTTGGCCCTATCACCTTTGTTTGCTGCGGCCTGACAGAAGGGACTACCTGAGCTTGAACGGTCATGACGTAAAGTATGCGAAGAAGCACCTGGATTTGAGGGGCGGCGGAACGCTAAGCATGGCCCAGAGGATCGTCGACTTTCTGAAGAGGCACAAAGACCGAGCCTTTTCCTCCAAGAGATCCAACAAGTCCTGAAGCACCGTGGCGTCCAAACTAGAGACGTCATCTCTGTGTTCCCCGGCACGGGAGCTTCAACCGAAACCGTTTCCTCAAGTCCTCTTGTGAAACGAGTGCAGTGCGTCGCAGATACTATCCTAGAGCACTGCACTACTCCACTTCAGCCCAGAAAGATTTATGTATTTGACACAACAACCTTACAGTCGCAGCTGCGGCTCTGCCACTTGCTATGCGATTCTTCGCAAGCAGCCTCAGCAAGCTCTGGGAGAAAAGCCAAGCCGTGAAG
>CAYWSC010000299.1:0-2957 GCA_964460695.1 Hadarchaeota archaeon (SeqCode) | reverse complement strand
GATAGCTTCCCTGGACTGCACGTGACCCACGGAAGGTATTTGGAGAGGCCACGGTTCTTCGGCGACACGGGGAAGAGACAGCAGATAGGGTTCTTCATCGACATTGACGGGAGGCCGTCGGTTAAGGCCGCCGCGAGGGTAACGCGGGCAATGGCCGATGCTCTTGAGAGCTTGGATGTCCCCCACTACGTGAAGTTCAGCGGGGCCAGGGGCTTCCACATACATGTACCTCCAGGCGCGTTTCCAGCCGCCGTTGACGGCGTTCCCTTCTCGGAGATCGCCCCCAAGGTCTTCATCCAGGCGAAACACTTCCTGGTTAGACAGGCCATTGCGAAGTTGGGCCGACTTGTCTTCGAGACGATGATTCATCCGAAGCACTACTACGAGACAAGCCAGGGCATCCAGAGACTACCCTTCTCGATCCACGAGCAGACCGGACTCCCATCGACACCATTGCTGGACGAGGAGATCTCGTCATTCCGCCCGGGCAGGATCCTGGACTTGGACGAGGCAAGCCTATCTGAGAGGGTTGACATAGCTCGCCCGTCAGGAGGTTCGGCAGACCGGCTCCTAGAGGCCGCGGAGGAAGAATCAGGAAGGACTCCACCGCCGTACCTCACTAGGTAACCAGACGTACAAGCTGCGGGCCGACCCAGCGGTTTGCCCAGCAACGCGGCAGCGAGAAAAATATATTAGGATTATTAGCGATGCTTCGGGGGGAGCCGCCGCGATTGGCAAGACTTTACACTAGTACATCCTTTCGTCCAATTATCAACGAGCGCTTAGATCCTGTCTTCGACGAGAAGAACGAGAGGATAATAATTGGCAGGACGAAGCGAGAGCAGAAGAGGGAGGGCTCCGACGGGCTCCTGGACATAGGGGTTCTGTGCGAGAAGCAGGCGACCGGCCGATCCTTCCATGGCTACAGGGTATTCATGGATGCCAAGTTTCCGCACATAGTCTTCATCTGTGGGAAGAGGGGAGGCGGGAAGAGCTATACTCTCGGCGTGATTGCGGAGGAGCTCGCGAGGACCAAGATCGGAATAGGAGTTGTAGTAGTCGACCCGATCGGGATATTCTGGTCCCTGAAGAAGAAGAACTCGAGCAGAAAAGAGGCCAAGGAGCTTGAGAGGTGGGGCCTTAAGCCCCAGCCGCTTGAGAACGTTCGGGTACTCGGTCCTTTGGGCCTCTACGAAGAGGACAGCGACATCTTGGACGGCCCATTTTCGATCAAGCCTTCGGAGCTGACCTCGGAGGAGTGGTGCCTAGTCTTCGGGATCAACCGGTTCAAGATACAGGGTCTGCTGATCGGCGAGGCCCTCGAAAAGGTCAGGGAGGGATACAGGGTTAGGAAGGGCCCCAACGAGTTCGAGTACATCCCTGGCAAGGGGCTTGACTACGAGATAGAGGACATAGTGGATGTCATAGACAGAGACGTAGACTTGGGATCCGAGGAGAGGGGCTATGCGAGGGCCACGAGGAGAAGTGTCATTGCCAGGTTCCGAGCCGCCGAGAAATGGGGGATCTTCTCAAGGGAGGGAACGCCGATAGACGAGATCTCCGTGTGGGACACGGTGACGGTCATCGACGTCAGCCACCCCAAGCTTGAGAACCAGATACGGGCCCTAGTGGTTGGGATACTCGCCAAGAAGATTCTCCAGGCGAGAATGGAGACCTCGAGAATGGAGGAGGTCGGCCTTGAGCCCCAGGGACCCAAGATTCCGGTGACGTGGCTCATGATAGACGAGGCCCATCTTTTGATTCCTAGGAAGGGACACACGGCAGCGTCCAAACCCCTCATCGAGTACGCCAAGCTGGGACGCAAGCCAGGCTGTGCGCTGGTCCTCGCCACGCAGAGGCCCGCCGCAACCGACGATGAAATCCTGTCCCAGGTGGACATTCTGATTGGTCACAGCCTTGGCCTAGAGGACGACATAGCCGCGTTGCTTCGACGCGTTCCGGCCAAGCTTCCCTCCCAGATAGCAGACTCAGACTTCGTCAGGGGGATCCCATCTGGATTCGCCATCCTCGCCGACCAGAAGACCCAACAGCGGGCTATGATAGTGCAGATCAGGCCACGGCTCACCCACCACTCGGGGAAGGAGGCCACTCCTGTGAAGCAAGTGCCGAAGATCGAGCAAACGACACCCACCCCGACGACCTCGACGAGGGCTGGCAGGCTTGCCACCGCCGTTGCCCAGCCCGTGTGGGGCGAAGAGTCGGCTTCCTCCGCGGAGCCGACAACCGAGGTGGAGGCTGCTCCGGATGCAGCCGACGGCCTCTCCGTTTCCCCGGAGGCCGGGGAGACCGCCGTAGAGCTGCCGACGGCGGAAAGCCCCGTAGAGGAAGAGACCACACCTCACCTGGAGCTAGGCGAGGAGAAGGCCGACGAGCTGACCGCCGATGTCTATGCGGATCAGGTGGTTCACCAAGTCGGCCCTGCGGATTCCGAGGAGGAGTCAATGCTGCCCCAAGAGGCGTGGGAAGAGGCGGTTGAAGAGGCGGTTGAAGAGGATACCGTCGAGGAAACTGGGGTGGAACAGCTGCCTGACGAAGAGGAGAGAGCGGTCGGGCTGGCCGCTCTCGAGACCGCAGAAGAGGAGGCATCCTCGGTTCCGACGGCACCAGAGACGAGACAGAGCGTTGCCGCAGCCCTGGAGACGCCGACCAGAGAGGGAGAGTCCTTCCCCCTCATACTTCGCCGAGACAGCGCCCAGAGCTTGGCGGCGAAGAGGATACGGGTCGGCTGGACTGGAAAACCCAAGGAGATGTTGGAGTCCGTCGATCTTGTTCACCTGCCGGTATACGAGGTCTGCCTGACAAGCGAGCGAAAGGGAATCCTATCGGGGAGGGTCGTCCTGCGGCATACCATCGTGGTGGACGCTCACCTCGGAGAGATCATAGTCGACTACAGAGACTTCAAGAGATCTGCGGGCCTTTCGCGTCTAGCCGGGCTG
>CAYWSC010000298.1:0-2967 GCA_964460695.1 Hadarchaeota archaeon (SeqCode) | reverse complement strand
GCTGCTCATTATCTCGGGTATGCAGTCCCTCTTCTTCGCAATGCTCTTCGACAGCCAGTCAGCCCGCAGATAGAGTGGGGGCGATGACCTGAACATCCTAATGTTGACGACTTCGTTTCCACGTTTCGAGGGGGACATTCCTGGAAGATTCGTCTACGATCTGGCGGCCGCCCTCGCAACGGCGGGCAACCGTGTAACCGTCTTGGCGGCCTGCTACCCGGGGACGCCTAGAGAGCAACAGATCGGTCCGGTCAGGGTTGTCCGGATCGGTCGGTTTCTGCCAAACATCCTCAGGATTTCGCCCCGCAGTTCTGCCCTCAGGCAGGTTAGAGAGACAGGCATAGGAAAGCTGCGGATCATCATTCTTTTTGTCCTCCAGGTCTTCTACGCGGTGAAGATCGCGCGGGACATAGAGGTCGACGTTCTACATTCCCACTGGCTGCTGCCGCAGGGCCTATCAGGGTCTCTCGCCGCGGCGATACTCGGCAAGCCCCACGTCGTGAGCATCCATGGCGGCGGCTTGCTGGCAGCCCAAGAGATCCCACTGAAACGAGGGGTGCTGAACTTCATAGCGAGCCGAACATCCTGCTTCGCCTGTGTGAGCCGTTACCTGGCTAGACTCCTCTTCATCCTCCTTAGTAACAACGCGGCGAGGAGGCCATTCATCGTCACGATCCCGATGGGGGTGGAGGCGGAAAACTTCCAAAGCCTGCCCAACGAGCATCTTAAGGATGGATCAACGGTGCTGTTCGTAGGTCGACTGGAGGAGAAGAAGGGAGCTGGATACCTGCTCGAAGCCATGCAGCACCTCTTCACAGAGTTCCCAGATACGGACCTGAGAATCATCGGCGACGGCTCCCAAAGAGCCGCCTTGGAAGAAAAAGCCCGTGAACTGGGCATAGCCAAGCGTGTAAGCTTCTTGGGATTCCTCCCATCTGGCGAACTGCCTTCGCAATACGCATCCTCCGATATCGTCGTCGTCCCCTCCGTCGCCGAAGGGCCAGTTGCCGAGGGGCTCGGCCTGGTCGCAGTAGAGTCGGGTCTGTCGGCCAGGGCAGTCGTGGCGACCCGCGTGGGCGGACTCGTCGAAGTTGTGGAAGACGGAAAGACGGGCCTGCTGGTCTCGGAGAGAAGTCCGCTTGAGCTTCAGTCTGCCCTAGAGAGCCTCCTCGCAGATCCCCTGTTGAGGAAAAAGCTCTCCAAGAGGGCCAGGCTGCGGTGCTCTCTCTACTCTCTGGAGAGAATAGCGGAGATCTACGAGGCCGCTTTTCGAAACGTCACAACGCCTACAGCAATAGAAGAGGAAGGTTTGCGCGAAGAATCGCCGCTGGTAGCTAGGCTGCCGTCCACACAATAGATATGACTGGGAGACTCCCCATCAGGTGAAGGCATGGAAGCGTCTCAGATAAGGGTATGGTTTCCCGTAGTCCGAGGGGGAGGCGGCACCGACGTATTCACCAGGCGTCTAGCTTCGGCACTGCGGAAGCATCTCTTGAATGTTGAACTCACCTTCTTTCACCCCAAGTACCAGTTCTTCCCCCTAGCTTTGCGTTCGGTCAAGCCGCCCCGCGGCACCGACATCATTCATACAAACACTTGGAACGGATTCGCCTTTCATCGCCGGGAGGTCCCGAGTGTAACTACCCATCACCATCTAGATACAAGCCCCAGGGGCTCTCAAACCTATCGAAATTTTGCGGTTCGAACCTATCACCAGATGGTGCTTTCGAGATTCGTTCGGATCTCCTTGCGCACCTCGTCGGCAGTTACCTCAGTGAGCCGATACTCTGCATCGACACTCCCCTCGGACCCTGATGCACCGCACCCCTTGGTTCTTCACAACTGGGTGGATACGGAAAGATACAGGCCTGTTTGGCGCCGCGACCTGCACGATGGTCCTTTTCGTCTACTCTTCGTCGGGAACCTCACCAAGAGGAAGGGCGCAGACCTTCTGGCCCCTATTATGAAGAGGCTGGGCAGGGAATTCCTCCTGAAATACACATCCGGATTGCGCGGCCCGCTCCAGCGGCCGCCCCTAGAGAACATGGTACCCGTCGGTCGTGTAAGCGAAGACGACCTGATTAGGCTTCTCCAAGAATGTGACGCCCTCTTGCTCCCCTCCAGACTTGAGGGATTCGGCCTAGCCGCCCTCGAAGCCATGGCCTGCGGAAAACCGGTCATCGCGTCAAACAACACTGCTATCGGCGAGCTCGTGGAGCACGGCAGGACGGGTCTGCTCTGCAAGACGGGAAACGTCGATTCATTCGTATCTGCCTGCCGGCTCTTGGCAGGTGATCCCTCGCTGTGTGTTAGCTTAGGCAGAAGGGCGAGGGCTGTCGCCGTTGAAAGATACTCGGAAGACGTCGTTATCCCCAGATATGTAGCCTTGTACCGCACGCTCGTTGAGCAGGGCCCTCAGGCATCGTGAAAGACGCCTACGCGGCAGGAGGCCAGTGGGGACAGATGGCAGTCCCGCTTCACGTCGACGACTGCTGCTCCGCGTACCACCGGATGGTCTTCTCCAGACCGTCTCTCAGAGGCGTCTTGGCTTGAAAGCCGAAATACTCTCTTGCCCTACTCGTGTCGAGTCTCCTCCTCGGCTGCCCGTCCGGCTTTGATGTGTCCCACTCTATTTCGCCTTCGAACCCGACGAGCTCGCAGATCAGTTCAGCGAGCTCCCTGATAGAGATCTCGAAGCCAGAACCAATGTTGACGGGCTCAGGACCGTCGTACTTCTCCGCTGCTAGGACGATCGCCTCCGCCGCGTCTTCCACGTACAGGAATTCCCTCGTGGCCTTTCCCGTCCCCCAGACGACTATCCGGTCCCTTCCCTCCCGCCTCGCCTCGAAGGCCTTTCTAATCAGGGAGGGGATGACGTGAGAGTACTCGGGATCGAAGTTGTCCTCCGGGCCGTACAGGTTGGCCGGCAGAAGGTAGATGGCGTTGAATCCGTACTGCGCCCTGTAG
>CAYWSC010000297.1:0-2983 GCA_964460695.1 Hadarchaeota archaeon (SeqCode) | reverse complement strand
GCGGCGGAAGCGATAACTATATCAATTATTACCATAGTAGTAATATCTGATGTCCTACTCCGACTTGTGGCTTGTGTTGTCAAGCTGGAAAAAGGAGTTCACGGCAGCCGAGTTCAAGTCGGCCTTCCCCAGCCCCAGCCCGAATAAGGTGTTGCACGACATGGCCAAGAAGGGCTTCTTAGAGAAGGTGGGCTGGGGAAGATACAAGGTCAACCCACCGAAGAAATACTTGCAGATCAGGTTCAACGTTAGAAGAGCCTACGAATCGGTCAGAGAGGCGGGGATGGATTACGCGTTCACGGGGCCGGATGCCGTATATTTCTGGACCAAGGGCGGGTACAACGTCGACCGCTTCTCCGCCTCCTACCCAATCCACTTGAAGGTAAGGAGCCAAGAGTTGAGAAAATGGAAGGAGTTCTTCGAGTCCAGGGGCAGCAGCTTCCACGTCAACGGCGAGGCTGTCAAGAAGACCTTGTTCGGGGTCTTCTACGTCATATACAGAGAAGACGAGTTCAGCGCCGATGAGGTCGAGGGCTTCAAGGCAATACCATTAGAAGAGACAGTCGAATTCTGCAAGAAGAACATCTACAGCTACGAGCCCGCCTTAGAGATGTTGGATGAGATATACGGCTTGGGTTTGGAGGCAAAGTACAGGGAAGCCGAAACCAACCTCTAGGGATGAGCGATGCCAATGCCCATATGACCAGTTTGAGAAGGAATACAACGTCGCCACCCGGGAAGTAGCGAAGGAGCGGGGACTTGTCGTCCTTCCCCTTCGCGAGGTCTTCGAGACAATCCTCAACAGCACTGAGTATTCGGATCGGCGGTTCGCTTGGTACTTCTACAGAGAGGTGGGATGCATTCAAAGGCCTGGGGAGCGAGCGTCCTCGAGGAGAGCATATTCCGCAAGGTCTTCTCTATATCAGAGGAACACGTCGGTGCGACGTTGTAGGGGTCGGCTTTAGCCCAGACGTTACCACTGACTGAAGTGGCACGGACCCCTCAACGTCACCCTTGCATCCCTCTCTCTGAAAATCACAGTGAACCTCCTGAAGACATAATCCCTCCCGAGAACACAGTAGGGTATCCTCCCCTCCCCACATGGAACGTGAACAGTGATCCCCCTGAAGGTGCAGAAGGCCTTAGACCCCTTCAGCAACACAAGCCTTGGTAAGCGCACGATTCTCGTCTCAAAAGACCCTCCCGCCCCAACGGCGAGCGAACCTTCCACCTCCTCAAGCTTAAGCACCTCGGCCATCTCGGGAGGGAGGAAGGTCGAGGTAGCCCCAGAGTCGATCAGACCAACCGTCGTCAGCTTCGCGGCATCGGACTCTAGGCCAATATGAACCAGTGGGAGGCGAATCCGAGTTCCCTCAAATTGGTAGGAAGTGTACCGAAGCACAATCCCGCGACGCTGGTTCCGACGGGTTGCCAACCTAATCACGGCAGCCTAAAGAAGCATCACCGTCTCCCTCGGAACCTTCATGACAAGAGGCACCTTCTCAGGGTGCTCCCTTCTCGCCCTTTCAAACACCTCTTTCGCACTATCCCCGGGAAAAACGATATGGTCAACTACTGCTATCCATTTTCCAGCATATTTCCCGAGCTGTCCACTTGAGACTATGAAATCGAATTCAGTTTTCGGCACACCAGCACCCCGCGGTATTCTCCAGGATCCATCCTGCCTGCCGCCCATTCCAGTATCGGTTCGGCAATACTGCTGAAAAATACTACTAACCCGCAGCGGATTAGTTTCTAAAATGTTCGCCAGAAGACTGCGATTAGATCACGGGCACAGATCTAGTGGAGCAGCCCAACGAAAAGCAGCAGAAAAGCCCAATAAGATTCCAGCAAGGAGCCAAGTTGGAAGAAAGCCGTGGTCAGGAGTAGCTTTAATGTGGTTCCTACTCCTACTACCTCCTTGCCGTAGCCGGGAGTATCCAGATCGGTACGTGTCAAGGCGCGACCTTCATCGAATTCATTACGTGTCTTCCCTTGGGAACCGAGGAACGGGAACCGCCCCCATCCCAAGGAAAATCAGACCGATCAGTGGGCTCGCTGCAGCAACCGTGACGCCGAACCTTGACCGAGAGGCCTTCGTCAAGCTCTACGGCTTAGGAGGCTTCGGAACCTTGAAAACAGTTCTCTGCCTACCCACCCTGCCGTATTTGCGGTAGAACCGATTCGCCTCCTCCATGAGGGACTTGTACACTGCCTTCTCCCTCCCCCTCTGCGCCCTCGATAGGAAGTCCGATACCCTCAAGGAACTCCCTCAGAAAAACTTGCTAAGTTCCTCCTTAAGTTTCTTACGTTTGTGTTCAATGGTCGCCTTCTCAGTCTCGTAATGTCGCTCGAGCTTCTTCAGAACTTGACATCCATCGAGGAACTCTTTTTTCCGAACAACGGCACCGCTCTCCGTTTCCTCGGTCCACAACACAATGACATCAGTCCTACGCCCAACCCCCGAAGGAGCCTCCGACCACTTCTTGGCCATGAAGGAAAAAAATCAGGGAATCCTCCTTAGGCATGTCCTGCGAATAATCGTGCTGGTCGAAGTATATAGTCGAGAAGGGAGCCCCCGAGCCGACTGACGCCCTCCCAATACTAGTCAGTTCAAGGACATCTCCCTCTTGGTCTATCATCGACAGCCTCGCTTGGTGCTTCTCGTCAAAACCCGCTACCAAGCAGTGAACATCCACGATAGCCCGCTCCATCTCACCCATGAACGCGTATATCATCTCCCTGACACCAGTGGGAATGGGAAGATTCGAGTTCTTGAAAAACTCGTCATACCCTACTCCCGTCCTCCTCCTGATCTCGTCACAGATTATCCTCTCCCTCTCCTGTCGTACCCACCGCGACACCAGCTCAACCACTTTGTCGAAGTCCTTCCTTTCAGATTCCTCGATGCTCGACCGGATACGTTGCGCCCAGAGCTCCGATGGTAGAGCTCGGCTATTGCTGCAGGTCGACCGCACGAGTC
>CAYWSC010000296.1:0-2997 GCA_964460695.1 Hadarchaeota archaeon (SeqCode) | reverse complement strand
TTGATGGATCCAAGGGTACAAGACTCGTAGGGAAGGAGGGGGACCTCGCCGCACGGATTGGTTGCCTCTATCCTTCCAAGATCCGGGGTCGGGTTGTGGCGGTTGATCTCGTCTAAGAATATGATCCCCGGGTCTCCCGTGCGCCACGCCGTCGAGACAATTAGCTCGAATACATCTCTCGCCCTCATGGTCTTCTCTGCCTGCCCCGTCCTGGGGTTGACCAGCTCGTACTCCTCGTCCCGCTCCACCTTTCCCATGAACTCGTCGGTGACACCGACGGAAAGGTTGAAGTTCGTGAAAGCGCCCTCCTTCTCCTTGGCTGTTATGAACTGGAGGATGTCGGGGTGATCGACGGAGAGCACCCCCATGTTTGCCCCCCTCCGCCTGCCGCCCTGCTTGACGACATCGGTCGCGACGTCGAAGATGCGCATGAAGGATACCGGCCCGGAGGCTATCCCCCTCGTCGACTGGACGATGTCCCCGGCCGGTCTAAGCTTGGAAAAAGAGAATCCTGTTCCCCCGCCAGACTGGTGGATCAGTGCCATGTCTCTGACGGCGCGGAAGATGCTCTTGATAGAGTCCTCCACCGGTATGACGAAGCAGGCGGAGAGCTGGCCGATTCTGGTCCCCGCGTTCATCAGTGTCGGCGAGTTCGGCAGGAAGTATAGGCCCGTCATCACGTCGAGGAAGCGCCTCTCGACCTCCCTAGTATCGGCGTTGGGATCGTGGATGCGCTCCGCCCTAGAGACTACCCTGGCGACCCGCCTGAACATCTGTGCCGGGGTCTCTACGACCCTTCCCTCGGTGTCCCTCCTAAGGTACCTTCTCTTGAGCACATTGACAGCGTTGACCGTTAGCTTCAGTTCGTCGCGGATTCCGAGTAAGGCCTTCGCATCCCTTATCTCGGCCCTCTGCTGCCGGTACAGGATGTAGGCCTTCGCTACGTCCGGCAGGTTTTTCTCGATGAGGACCCTCTCGACCATATCCTGGACGTCCTCGACGCCTGGAATCGACTCGACGAAAGAAGTGCGAATCCTCTCGGAGACTATGGAGGCGAGCTTTCGTGCCAGCTTCTCATCGGGCTTCCCCGTGGCCTCCATTGCCCTAGAAATGGCCGAGGCAATCCTGCCGACTCTGAAGGGGACAACCCTGCCGTCCCTCTTTCTGATCAGCCGCCTTCTCCCATCCATCTAGGTTCTGTTTCAAGCCTCATCATATAAAAAGGGTTCAAGCTTATCGGTGGCCCGACGCCTAGTGCTCCGGTAAGGTTCCCTATACGTCGGCTACTGGCCCACAGGCCTATTGTTCCCAGAGGTCGTGTGGGGCTTCAGCTCCCGCTAGTGCCCAGGATCTCCGCCAGCTTCCTGTTGCCTCTCAGCCTCTTTGAAGCGCTCATCCTCTTCAGCGTCTTGGGCTTGACCAGCTTACCCGTCTCGATGACCCCCTCGCGCTTCATCCGTCTGAGCAGCTGGTTCCCCTTCTCTGTCCGCGCGAGAACAGAGCACCAACCAGCTGGTGCCCCAACAGCGCCCACCGATATGTCAGCCAGCTCAGCCGAGAAGTCGCTGCAAGCGAGACAGCCAGGATTGACGTAGTCCTTCATCTTCTGGAGGGGGACCTCGACAACCCCGTCTTCGGTCTCGACCCTGAAGAGGCCCTTTATGTCCATCTTCCTGATCTTCCTAGGCTCAACGCCCACTTGTGGGAGAAACTCCGAGATCATTGTCCTGCAGAAGTTCTCGCTGCAGAATATGCCAACCGTCATCACTACGATCTCGGAGAGGCTCCTCGGCCCGTACTCCTCTATCTTTCTGTAGGCAGCGATATGGCATGGAAGCCCAACCAGCAGCACGCGTTTGAGTCCCTCGTCCCGAGCTTTTTTCAGCCCGACCAGGTTTGGGCAGATGTTGTACTTGGACTTGGCAGCCTGCGATGCCTCACCCCAGCTGGTTGCTAGGAATGGCAACCCGACGAAGTTCTCATCTGCCTTGCAGAGGACGGCGCCATCGATCATATCTTTCTCGAACATATACTTGACGATCGCCGAGGTGACGCCTCCGTCCTGCGCCTGCTGCCGTATCTCCGGATCGGAGGCTCTGGCGGAGAATCGTCTAATGTAGTAGCCCAGCTCGTCCCGCTCCCCGGAGAACATCTTCTCCTCGACTATCTCTGCGATGCTGAAGCTGCTTGGGCAGTGTACGGCGCAGAGAGCACACTTTACGCAATCGTCTGTATCCTGCAGAACTGGCCATCCATCTGCCGAGAAGTCTATCTCGCACCGCGGGCAGACGGTGGCGCAGGCACCGCACCCTGTGCACAGCCCCCTCGCCACGACCTCATCTAGAAGAAGGTCGAATCCCTTCTCCCTACCCTTCTTCCTGGCAAGATCTGCCGCTTCCTTTGCCTTCGAACCGGTCATTGGGCTCCTCCGGCTGGCGCCGGACATAACCGGTAGACCGGCATCATAAATGTCTCCGTATGAGTCTGGGGCTCGCCCTAACTAACAGCCCCGGGGGAGAAAGGGTCATTATAAGCGGGCTCTGGAGGTGGCTAGGTGATGAGAGCTACCAAGGTTCAGGGAGACAGAGCCAGCAAGTTGGAGCCGGCTGAGGTCAGACCGGATATCCTGCAGAAGATATCGAACTACCTCTCCAGCAAGAATCTGCCCATCGTTCTGGACAGAGAGGACGGCTTGATAGTGCTGAGATTCGAAAGCAAGGGACTCTCCGGTGCCTCTGGCGGCTAGGGCACGCGACGGAGATATTTTTCAGTTCTTTTTTCCCAGTATTCCCTAGCCGGGGTAGCCTAGCCTGGAAAGGCGGCAGACTCGAGAGGGTGATCCGGTAGATCTGTTGCTCTTCGGAGCTCGTGGGTTCAAGTCCTACCCCCGGCGCCACTCATCTTCCTAGCTCTTCGCGTCCGAGAGTGCGGACTAGAATTCGTCTGCTGGGCTCTGGTGGGCTAGCGGCGGCCAAATCGGGTCGTAGCGACCTCTCT
>CAYWSC010000295.1:0-3001 GCA_964460695.1 Hadarchaeota archaeon (SeqCode) | reverse complement strand
GAAGGAGTAGATCCTAACCCCTTCGCCCCAGAAGAGAAGCCTCACCTTCTCATCCTTGCCGGTATCCCGGGGGGCACTTCTCCACTCGACCCGTAGGTCAACGTGATCCCCCTTCATGGGATAGGACTTGTACCTTTTGCCTCCCCGGGTCTCCAACACTGTTGAGAGCTCGCCCTGGATGTCAACATTGAGGTGTAGATCTCCAGGGGGCTTCGGGAACCAGCGGGTTGCCGCTCGACCCCGTCCGCTGGAGCAGAGGCAGACAAATCCATCCTTCCTCAGAACCGCCAGCCCTATCTCCGAGTTCCTCTCACTTCTTGCCTCGCCGTGTCTGTACCTTCCCCCGCTGTAGTACACGAGTATCTCGTCCTCCGTTTCGACGAGCCGGCTGGAGACCTGTATGATCTTGGAGTCCCAGCTCCCAGGCGGGCCGTTGGCTATGAAGGTTTGTCTGCCACATGCCCTGTGCCAGTCCTTCCCGTCGCGGCTGTAGACAAGTTGAACGTCTATGGTCCCCCTATCTGGTCCCCGACGAGGCCTGGACGCCCCCTCCTTGTGGAAGACCCACAGCAGGCCTACGTATAGGCCCTCGTATATGCTCACAGATATCCCGTAGAAGTCGGTCTGAGCTCCGTCCTGGGCGTCGGGCTTGAAAACCACCTCGGGCCTGCTCCAGTCTAGAAAGTCTCTGCTCTCCGAGCGGGAAACCCTCCTTCCACCCGCCCCGAATCGCCCGAAGGCGACGTAGCGGTCGATTCTCGGATCGTAGACAACTGACTGGCCGGTGTCGCTGCCCATAGGAATAACCGGGTTGTGCGGATAGTTCGACCAGTTTATTCCGTCGCGAGAGAACGACACCCACATGCCGTCTCCCTCCCCATCCATCCACAGCCCTCCTCCCCCGGGAAGCGTCTCGACCCCGCCTGATCCATGCTCCCAGTAGAACGCCTTGTACCTGCGCTCCGGATCTGGATCCCATGGCTCGTAGAGAATCGAGGCCCCCTCTACGTTGGTTCTGCCAATCTTGAGAATGTTGTTGGACCTCGAGCCCTGGAACTCCACCTGACCCAGATCGGGCTTGAACCACCTTATCCCGTCGCGGGACTCGGCATAGGCCAGGAGGGTTCTGTTCGCAGGGCCCTCCACCCCGTCGACGGTCACCGTTCTGTTCGACAATCCTGCGTGGGTAAGGTAGTACATCCTGAAGAGACCCGCATCGTCGTCGTAGATGACGGTTCCGTAGGTCTGGATGCCAAGCATCTCCCAGGGGTTCTCGCACCGGACGAGGGGGTTTGAGGGGTGTTTGATGGGCTGGCAGAGCTCAAGGTGGAAGCCCCTCATCTCCTTGAGAACCGAGGGATCCAGGAACAGGTATCTTGTGGGCATATCCCGCACGGCACCGACCGTGATCGACCGTCCCGAGGTTTCTCCCTGCGAAGAAGATTTAGAGAAGGTCCTTATGCCTTGAAGCCGCGGAAGCGGTCCCTCTTCGCCCCGCAAATCGGGCAGACCTCGGGCGCCTCATCCTCCACGGTAGACCCGCAGCCCTCGCAGACCCAGATGTCCGGTATCTCCGGGTCCTGGCCGGATCGGACCGACTCGGCAGCGTTCCTGAACATTTCTATATGAACCTTCTCCGCCTCGTAGGCCCACCCCTGCTTCTCGGCGACCGATATGTAGGCCGGATACATCTCCTCCACCTCGAAGGCTTCCCCTTCAAGTGCGATGGACAGGTTTTTCTCGGTGCTTCCAGGCCCGAACCCGGCCATCGAGACGGTGGAGAAGCCGCCCTCCAGATGACTCAGGTTTTCGAAGCCCCTCCGGGCGTGGACCTTCTCGGCGTAGGCGATAGCCTCGAACAGCCTCGACACGTTGGCAAATCCCTCCCTCTCAGCCCTCTCCGAGAAGAGGATGTACCTCATATGAGCCTGGCTCTCCCCTGCAAAGGCGCTCATCAAGTTGGACTCGGTGATCTTCTTCATGGCGTCTCGGTGCGAACCAAGGCCCGATTCCTTATAAGGATTAGCCCTGCAAGTCTTCCTTGACGCTCGGAGGCGGCCCAGTCACCGGTCCGGTTACAAAGAAACAATCTTAAGACGACTTCTTCGGGCAGCGTCATGATGCGCATCCACGAGGAGGCCTTCGGAAGCCATGTCGAATACGTCCTGAGAAATGAGGACACCGGAGAGTTCGCCTCCATAGTTTCCCGCGGGGCCAACGTTAGGAGACTTGCCCTTAGCCCTGGAGATGGGCTGGAGCCTATTTCTATTCTAAGGGGGTACGGCACCCCCGAGGAGCTGGAGGAGGGCCGGTGGTCAAGGGGAATCAAGATGATTCCCTTCCCCAATAGGATAAGGGATGGGATCTACAGCTTTGGCGGGAGGCAGTTCTCCCTCCCCATCAACTTTCCGTCCCAACACCACGCCATCCACGGCTTGCTGAGCGACCAGGAGATGCAACTGGTCAGGAAGACGGAGGACGACCAGTCTTGTTCCGTCACACTTTCCTTTGACTTCACTGGAAGGTTTCCTGGATACCCCTTCGGGCTGAAGGTCGAGGTCACCGCTGCCCTGGACAACGACGGCTTCACAGTGCTTACTAGAGCGCTCAACATCGGGGATGACCCCCTTCCATTCGGGGATGGGTGGCACCCGTACTTCGCCTTCGGAGACGACCCAAACGTCGACAAATGGATTCTCAAGATCCCGGCGAGGTACATAGTTGAGCTTGACGACCGCCTGATCCCAACGGGGAAGCTCGTCCCGGTTGAGGCGAAAGGCCTGGACTTTCGACAGCCACGCAGTATCTCAGGAACCATCCTGGACAACGTCTTCACAGGACTGATTCCCGACAACGATGGCGTCGTAACGAGGCTTGCTGACCCGGATATCGGTGCGGAAATACAGGTCTGGCAGGACAAGGCCTACGGATACCTAGTGGTCTTCACCCCGCCTGAACCCTACAGGGACAGCATCGCCATCGAACCGATGACCTGCAACAC